>NZ_VJYC01000019.1:0-29911 GCF_030400235.1 Leuconostoc sp. UCMA20149 | reverse complement strand
GTCTGTGAGTGTGTTACACGATAATTCAATACGGTCATTTTGAATTCTGGTGAATAGACTCTGTGATTTTTAGACCCAATTGATCCAGTTATCAGAAACTCATCTCGCCACTCAGAGATTGCTTGGTGACTCTTAATATCATATTTTTTGATTAACGTACGTAAACCAGTTTGACCAGACAGCCATTCTTTGACGACCGTTAATTTAAATGCATTTGAATATTTAGACATAAGAATACCCGATAACTTTCTGAACAGATTTTTATTCTGTCCAAGTTATCGGGTTCACATCAGTTGCTTATATTGTAATGGCTATTCTTTTGATTGTAGCTATTAGTACGCATAAGTTACCCAATACAATGATTGGGGCCATTCTAGCTTTGGTTATTATGGGACATGTATTCTATTATATTGGGGCTCATTTACCAATTTTTAGATCTTATTTGGGTGGTGGTTCAGTCTTTACAATATTAGTGATGGCTGTGTTGGTTTATCTCAATATAGTTCCTAGTGATACTGTCAAAACAGCATCAGGATTTATCAACGGCATGGATTTTCTTGGCCTGTACATTGTGTCCCTTATAGGATCATCAATTTTTAAAATGAATCGTAAAATGCTACTCAGTGCAGCGGTACGATTTTTACCAGTAGCATTTTTGTCAATGGCAGTTACTTTCTTCGGAGTGGGCTTAGTTGGTATGTTGATTGGTGTTGGATTTAGTCACGCAGTATTGTATACTAGTTTGCCTATTATGGCCGGCGGAGTTGGCGCTGGTATTGTACCACTTTCAGGTATTTATGCTCACGCCTTTGGTAGCTCTGCCGCAGTTATTTTATCAAAATTATTCCCCGCCGTTATTTTAGGTAATTTACTGGCTATTATTAGTGCCGGTCTTGTTTCTAAACTGTTCTTACACAGCAAGTCAAATGGGCACGGCGTGTTACTGAAGACTGAAAATGCTGATGCGCAAGTCGTAGCAGATCCCAAACCAGACTACACTCAAATAGGTGTTGGCTTGATCATATCCGTTTCTTTCTTTGTATTTGGCACACTCTTAAGTGCACTATTTCCATCAATCAATGCATACGCTTTCATCATTTTGTCAATTGTATTAACAAAAGCTTTGGGCTTGTTGCCTGAGTATTATGAACAGTCTGTGATTATGTCCGGACAGGTGATTACTAAGAACATGACACATGCCTTGTTGGCAGGAGTGGGAATGTCGTTAGTTAATATCAAACTTCTATTGAGTGCATTATCATGGCAGTTTGTGGTACTTTGCTTAACGAGTATTATTGTGATTTCATTGGCAAGTTATTTCCTCGGTAAATTGTTTGGCTTATATCCAGTCGAGTCAGTCATTACTGCTGGTTTAGCTAATAATAGTATGGGCGGTACTGGAAATGTGGCTGTTTTGGCTGCTTCTGATAGGTTGAATTTGATTGCTTTTGCTCAAATGGGAAACCGTATTGGTGGTGCGTTAGTTCTGGTTATAGCTGGCATACTTGTGTCGTTTATGCATTAAAAGTTTTGACAGCTGCAAAGGAAAAAAACACAGCGTTTCAATTAATCCAATAGGCTCAAAACAGATGGTTATTCTGCTTTGAGACCTATTGTTTTTTATATTTAATTAAGAAAATGAAGCCGATCATAACTTACTATTTTGAACTATTCTCCTTTATCAATACGATTTGTGATTAAATCGTTTAGTCTGCTTCGAGCGTGCGGTGTAAAAGTGAAACGACTTGTAAGCATAAAAGACGCTATGGAGGCGAATTGCATTTCCGTCATTAATGTGATAGATTAAAAAAAGTATTTTTGAGCATAGATACTGTTAACAATAAAAATAAAGGAGACCACTGGCGTGTAGTCATCATATATCTATTACAACTTAATAATTCATATTAATTTAAAAGGTATATGTTCATGCTCAAAAATAAAAACTTTTTATTCTTATTGTTCGGTCAATCAGCAGCAAACATTGGTGATACGTTATACATTATTTCCGTCATCAGTGCAATTTATAACTTAACTCATTCAGTAATTGCTTCATCATTAGTACCGACTGTTATCACCTGTGCCATGGTAATTGCAAGTTTCATGTCGCCACTTTTTACCAATAAGTTAAAACTAAATCATATTTTAGTCAGTACCCAGCTTATCAAGGCAGTTTTTTTAGCGGGTTTATTATTTTATATCAAAAACGGTTTTGTTAAACAAAATATCTTTGGTCTGTTCGTCATTATTAGTATTATTGCTTTTTCAGATGGATTTGCACAACCTGTCAGTCAATCAATATTGCCACATTACGCGGCGGATAATGATTTAGTCAAATCTAATAGCATATTAAATACATCGTTTCAAATACTTTGTATTGGTGGCTGGGCAGGTGGCAGTATTTTGTTAGCTTGGCTTTCTGTTCCTAGCATCCTTGTTCTCAGCTTGGCACTTGCCAGTCTATCTGTTATTTTACTTTTACAGTTGCAATCAGTCAGAATTGATCAACAAACCTCAGGGAATAATAGCATTTGGCATAATTTGTTGAAGGGCTGGCGAACAATTGATACCGTGCCTCTTTTAAAATTGACTGCTGTCATTTCGATTCTTGATACCTTCGCAAACAGTGTCTGGATTTCGTCAATTATTCTTGCCTTTGTTCAAAAAACGCTAAATGCCTCTCAATATTGGTGGGGATATATCAATGCAGCCTATATGTTTGGTGGCGTTCTAGGCGGTGTTCTATGTTATAGGTTAAGCCAACGAATAGCTAAAAATCCTTTTTCTGTGATGATTACTGGTACTACAATAGTTGCTCTAGTTACCTTTGTTGTTTCTATCAATTCCAATATGTGGATTTTATTGTGTTTATCTGGACTTGTTGGCATATTTGGTGAATTAAAAGATATTCCACAAACTGCATTGATCCAATCTCGTACTGATAACAAGTTATTACCAAATGTTTTTAGTAGTCTTACCGTTCTTTACACAGGGACATTTTCAATGGCTTCCATATTTGTTAGTGCTTTGTCAGAACAATTCGGTGTGCGATTTGTATTTGTCATATCATCATTTCTCTTAGTGATTGTTTCTGTTTTACTGTTCTTCAATAAACGCTTGATCAATCAAAATTAATTGTGATTGATGGTTATCATGCCAAAAAAATGATAATATATCTTGCTTTGACGAATAGGTATTGCTCACTATATAACGGGTGATTGGTGGATTATCAAGATATCGAAACAAAGGACATTATCAATCTGTGAAAAAGAGAGAGTAGGCGAGTTTCAAGTGGTGTTTGAAATATTTCGCTGTTATTTACGCCAGCCGTTACAAATAGTGATTGGTAAGCACTATTGAACTGTAATTTGCAATAATAGATCAAAACTGTCACAGAAATTGGCAGTGCTGTTTATTTACTTAAAGATGGGAAAATTTCCGACTATTGGTTACAATTAGGTAAAAAAGGAATCGATGAACTATCATGTTAATGACGCCAATGGACACTTTGTCTCATGTCGTGTATGAGACAATTCTTTATAAAATTTATGGAAAATAAACACACACACATTTACTTCTTTTTTTTAGCAGTATTAGTAATAATAGCAAGCGTTTTGTTGATTAAATCGGGCACAGGTACTAGAGAGACAAAAAAGGATATTAGTTCCTCGTTTGTCAGTATCAGCTCTGCAGAGTCAAGTATGTCAGAAAATAGCACAAAGCATTCGACCGATATGCGTCATGTTTTTTCTGTTCCGCGAGGTAGTGACATGATGCAGGGTAACAATTCATCCAACGTTTTCTTTACAACATGGACACTGGCTGACTTTGAGTCATGGATTGCAAACTACAAAAAAATGAGCTATTTAGATAAAGCACAAAGTACGAGTACTTTTGCCACATCATATACTTTTGAAAATCTGAAAATTAATGATAATCAAAATGATGCGAGCTTGACCTTTGATACGTTTGTTCAAGAGCATTGGTTTTATTTTGATACGGTTTCTGATTTTATTGAAAAAAATGATAAGAATGCAGATCCAAACAATATTCAATGATGCTATGCAGTTGTTCATTAGCGGAGGAGTACTTGATGAAGAAAAAAATTATTGTATCAGTCATGTTTTTTGCTATGATTATTGGCACTTGCTATTTTGTGAATGATTTTAAACAAAAAGAAAATCGACAAGCACAACAGCGTTTGAAACAGCTCAAGCGTCAACAATGGTCAAAGAATGATTACCAGAGTTTAATGAGCGCTGAGAGCCTATCGCCAAACAAACCCTATACGAATAATCAGATTAGTATGTATTTGAAAATTGTTCATGATCACGGCAAACCAGTATCTCGAAAGACGGTTAAAAAGGGTAACATCGTTGAGACAACTGCCATTTGGAAGAATATCAAAAATCATCCTAATCAAAAAATTATTTTGAAATTTCAAGGTTTTCACGATGAATCACGTATTTTAGTGCATAAGCATTCCTCAATTTGGTAGTCTAATATAGTAGAAAATTGATTCGTTATCATAATAATCTCAAGCTTTGTTTAGATTATACAAAAACACACAATTTAACATGTTTACAAAGTGTATAAATTGTAAACACATCGTGTTATGATGAATAAAACTAATTGAAAAGGTAATACTAAATATGACATTACAAGAAACCGGTCGTAAAATAAGTCATTTATATCAGTTATTTATGCAAGAGTACGCCAATTTTGGAGAAACAATATCTGTCAATGTGACCGATTATAATGTTTTTTTATCAATTCAAGAAAATCCAGGGTGTAGTCAGCAGTTTTTAGCTGATAAACGTCATGTGCAGCGTAGCCTATTGACGCGCGTTATTAAAAAATACGTTGCTTTAGGTCTAATCGAACGCAGAAGTAGTGACCGCAATAAAAGTGCTTATGCACTATACTTAACTAAAAGTGGGCAAGAAGCAACCCAAAAAATTCGAAACAATATTCTTGATCTTAATCAGAAGATAGCGAATCAGTGTTCAGCAGAACAATATCAGCAACTCAATGAAGCATTGGATACCATCATTAGAAATTGGGATAGGTAGCCCAAAAATTAATTAGACAAAAAGGAGACGTCACAATAATTTGTGATGTCTTCTTTCTTAATATAAGTGTTCACGATGTAAACACTATATGTTATGATTTTATTCATAAACTAAGCGAAACGGATGTAGTAGCGCTTCGAATAAAAGGATAAGGTCAAATGAAAAATAACGAAAAACCAATTGCGCTGTTAATGGGATTAAGCTTATTTATGGAGATGTTAGATAGTACCATTGTGACAACAGCTTTACCACAAATTAAAAACAGTTTGCAGATTACTGCTGCTAATGCTTCGTTAATCATTAGTGTATATATGATAGCGGTAGCTATTTTCATACCATTGAGTGGTTGGCTTGCTAAAAAGTATGGTAATAAAAAAATATGGCTTTTGGCTATCATCATGTTTACGGTGAGCTCAGTAGGTAGTGGACTTGCATCAAATTTAACATTCATGCTAAGTATGAGATTATTGCAAGGTTTCTCGGGTGCTTTACTAGTTCCAATAGCACGATTGATCGTTCTAGAAAACACACCACATCAAAACCTACTTAAAATGATTAGTTATGTGATTTGGCTAGCATTAATAGCACCAGCTATTGCGCCATTTATCGGCGGGGTACTCTCGACATATTGGTCCTGGCGTTTGATTTTTATGATTAATGTGCCAATCGGTATGGCCTTATTTATCATTGGTAATAAGGTTTTACAACACGATATCAAACGTACAGACAAAAGTACGTCTTTTGATTGGATTGGTTTTGCCTTAATTAGTTTAGCTAGCGCTTCGCTCTTAATTGCTTTGGACATCGTTTCATCAAAAAAAGTGCTTAATATGTTATCCATAGTATTGTTACTGATTTTTATATCTAGCAGCATCGGTACTGTTAAACATCTCATTAAGGCGACTTCGCCACTATTTAGCATACGAGCACTCAGATTTCCATCATATAAAGTAAGTCAATTTGGGGGTAGTATCATGTGGTTAACTGTGGGTGCCATTCCGTATCTCAGTACCATATTCTTTCAAAATGCTTGCCACTGGTCTGCCATTAAAACAGGTGCCATTGTGCTATTTATTTTCGTTGGCAATATTGCGATAAAGCCATTTGCAAACAATATCATACAAAAACTAGGTTTTAAAAATACTATAATAGTTTCCTTGTTTCTGATATTTTTTACAACGTTTATGGTTGGTATGCTGACGGGCCAAATAAATCAATTTTATATAATAGCTATCCTAACATTGTCAGGTGTTGGTAGATCTTTAGCTTTAACAGCATACAATGGCATGAGCTTAGTAGAGATTCCTTATGATGAACGAAATAGTGCTAATATATTAGCTGCGGTGAGTCAAAATTTATCACAGGGTATTGGTATTTCATTAGTCACAATTTGTATTTCCGTTTTGAATCAATATCAATCTGTCTTAAATGCGTATCGATTAACATACATTTTATTGGGAATAATTATTATTGTGCCATTAATAGAGGTGCTAACTCAGTCAGGACATCTTGGCGTAGTTGAGGAATCTAAGTTAAACTAACGAAATGCGTTTGATGATAAATCATATTTTAATCACTTAACTTGCCATATTATGCAATAAAAAACAGACTTTATAAGTCTGTTTTTTGCATGAGTCTTTATACTTCAGATCAAATATCTTAATTCAAATAAATTGACACCGTGTCAGAAATAATATATTATAAAAGCAATAAATGACACCGTGTCAAAAAGAGATGAAAATGGCAAAAGACATATTAACCAGAATCAAAACAGAAAAAAAGCAAAATTTAAAAACGGCTTTGATTGATGAATTTTCCGTTTATAGTATAGCAGATGCTCAAGTTGCGCGCATTGTAGCACAAGCTAATATTTCGAGAGGTTCTTTTTATACCTATTTTGAGGATTTATACGATGCTTATGAATGGGTGTTCGAATTAGTCATGGATGAGATTCACCATGATCAATTCGCACCCCCCTTTGAGGCAACAATTCGTTTTATTGCTGATATTGAAGTTAACCCATACTATAATTTTCTAAAAAAATATTATCAAGTCAATGAAAGTTTACGCAATACTCATATAAATCATGCGAATGCAACAAATTTTGCTGTTCACACGAAGCAAAATTTGGATACTAAATGGTGGCTTGAGATGTTGGTCAGTCATGAATCAATCAAGGAGGCTTTTCTGCAACCGGAAAACACAGCTCAAATCATTAACAGACTTACCACTGTACAAGACTTATTGAATCAGAAAGAAGGATAATGATGTTTTTAGCCATTAAAGAAATTCGCCATGAAAAATTCAGATACAGTCTCATTGTCGCAGTTATCAGTTTAATTAGTTTCCTAATTTTTATTCTGAGTGCCTTATCGCTGGGATTGGCAAACGAAAATACTGCGGCAATTACTTCGTGGCAAACTCAAAGTGCCTTGATGACAAAGGACGCTAATGGTAACATGGGTCAGTCATTATTGACTAAAAAGCAATCTAAGATTTTTCATGATGACAAAAATGTAGCAACAGTTGGGATAACGCCTGCTAATATCAAGAAAAGAGGGACTTCACAAACACAGTCAGCACAATTCATTGGGCTTGAATCTACGCAGTATATTTTTCAAAATTTAAAATTAATTTCCGGCAAAAAGCCTGCAACCCAACATGAAGTTGTTGTTTCTAATAAATTTGAAAATCTACAAGTAGGCAACAAAATAAAAATTGGATTGGATACTCATCTTTATACAATCGTTGGTAAAGTGAACGATGCACAATATAACATGGCACCTGTCGTATACGGCGACATTGATAATTGGTCTACCATAAAAGGGGTTGGGACAAAGTATTCGGCCAGTGGCTTTATTTCTAAAAAGCATGATAATCTCAAAGTCAAAGATAATAACTTGGTTACTTATAGTAGACAGGCATATTTAAACAAATTACCCGGATATTCAGCACAAAATACAACCTTCGCTTTCATGATAGTTTTCCTGATCATTATATCTCTAGTGATCATCACGATATTCCTGTATATTTTAACGATACAAAAGTTACCTAATTTATCAGTATTAAGAGCACAGGGGATTCCGAGTAACTATCTTCTCAAAAATACATTTGGTGAAGCGTTCGTAATTTTGTCTATTGCCATAGTTGTCGGTTTACTCGTTACGGTTTTGGCTGCGACTGTGATTCCAAATACGGTGCCTATGTACTTTGATACAACTTTCATTATTTTAGTTGCCGTTGGTATATTACTGACAGGTCTGATTGGCGCACTCGTTCCAATGAGAATTATTTCAAAAATTGATCCAGTTACTGCTATTGGAGGATAAAATGATATGGCGACATTAGAATTAAAAAAAGTGAACAAAGTTTTTGGTAAAGGCTCGAATGCTGTGCAAGCCTTAACCACAATAGACTTTGAATCGAATGAGAATGAATTAACTTTGATTCTCGGGCCATCAGGTTCGGGGAAAAGCACGCTGTTAACTATTCTTGGCGGGATTCAAACGCCAACCGATGGCGAAATTCTGTTGAACGGTGCATCAATTAATCAATTAAAGCAGCAAGAACAAGAGCGAATTCGGTTAAATCAAATTGGTTTTATCTTACAGCGTTATAGTTTGGTTCCTTTTTTAAATGTTTACGAACAATTTGAGCTGTTGGATAAAGTAAAGCCAAACGGCAACTTGAGCCAAACCAAATTTAATCAACTATTGAAACAACTCGGAATCGAAAAATTACTAAATCAATACCCTGCTGAACTATCAGGTGGTCAAGCACAAAGAGTGGCAATAGCCAGAACTTTGTATGCAAATCCGAAAATAATTTTAGCTGATGAGCCAACGGCAGCTTTAGATACTGATCGCGTAGAAGTTGTAGGTGAATTATTGCAAACGATCGCCCATGAACAAAATAAGGCAATTGTCACAGTGACACATGATGTGCGTTTGAAAAAATTTGCTGATCATGTATATGAATTGGTGGATGGTCGACTGAGTAAAGCTGATTAGATGTTTGGAAACATTGGTCTATACATCAATACTAAGTTTTGATCTGATTGAAGTTTGTTTTTTTCGTATTTGCTAAACGTGATCAAATCTTACTGAGGAATATACTTAATTTATTCGTTTAGTGATAAAATAGTGGCATACAAAAGGTGAAGAAAGTAGGTAAGTGATATGTGTACTGGTATTAGTATTACCTCAAAAGAGGGCAACGTATTTTTTGGGCGTACAATGGACTTAGCAATGGGAATGTTTGGTGAAGATTCGGATAGTGCTATTCCAACAGTTATTCTGACTTTGCCGAAAAATCATTTACTTGACAGTCAACTTAGCCCTTGGCAATCAAAATATACGACTATGGGTATGGGTGTCAAAGATACGACTATTTTATATGATGGCATCAACGATCAGGGTTTGTCAGGTGATACACAAGTATTAATGGAAACAACACGGGATAGTAAAGAAAACATTCAGTCTCGTGGTTTAATACCACTTTTGGGTGAAGAATTTGTGACTTATATCTTGAGTCAATATGCGTCAGTGCAAGAAATAAAAGCTAATTATAAAAAATTTTCCCTAGTTGATACGCCATTTATGATGGGGGATGTTCCAATGCAGTTTCCTTTGCATTACACATTTATTGATCCGACAGGGGAGCAAATTGTTTTAGAACCGACAGATAATGGTGCCTTTGTGTTGTATGACGGGATTGGTGTTGTCACAAATAGTCCGGAATATAGCTATCACACAACGAATATTCGAAATTATATTAGCCTTAGCAATTATGATCCAACGAAACAAAAGCAAATCAATGAGAAGTATACGATGCAACCAATTGAAATGGGAACTGGCTATGGTATGTTTGGTCTGCCAGGAGACTATACGTCACCTTCAAGATTTGTACGTGCTTTTCTGTTATCAAATGCTCTAGATTCATTTGAGGGAAAGGATGGTATTAATCAACTTTATAGTGTCTTCAGAGCAGTCATCATCCCGCGTGGACTAGAGCATGCGAGTGCCACCAGTGACATGACCGATTATTCCAGATATTGGGTTGGCTATGATCTCACAAATCAAACGATGTATGTGCAGACTGGGGAAGGAATTGCATTTACAGCAAAAAAAATCGATCTAAGCTTGTCAGAAATAAATTATGAAAATGTCAATACGACAAATAGCGTGACAACAGTTCTTTAAGTAGGCATGTCATGAGAGGAATCACAAGTTGCATTCCCTATGAACCAAATTGATGCTGTCATTGGGGATATTAAAAAAATGTTTGCTAAGCAACCTAACACAATATATGAAGTGAGAGTTGTAGATCAAATTTACTCCAAAAAGGTCAATATATTCTTTGAATGGTATAAGATTGGCAAAGCTACAAGTTCACAACAAATAGCGCAATTTGATAGTACCTATACGGAACAAATTCCAGAAATCATCAAAAAAATTCGCAAAGAAACAGGTTTGACGGTTCGTACAAATATATATGATTAGTCACAAATGGGTTAGTGCTTGATAGGTACTAGCTTTTTTGTTTGCAATTAAAAGTGAAAGGATATAAAAAATGAAATTGAAACTAAAGAAATCTTGGGTCTATGTATCTGAAAGAATTTCTATTATTGGACTTGATGTACTGATGATTGTTTTGATGTCAGAATATTCTAGTCAATTGTCTGGTAGTTATGTGGGACATGGAATGAGGTTTTTGTTGATTAGTCTGATTATATCTTTAAATATGGTCGCAGTAGTTATTAGAGATGCCGAAAACTTTAATGACAAAATAAATGTTTTAAATTATCTATTAGTGGTGATAGTTATGTACAAATATGCTTTATGAAAGGAAAAGTAAGATGCCAACAAAAATATGGTTAAAGCCAGAACAATTAGAGCTTTATATTAAGCAGTTAGAACGATTTAGAGACTTATATAGTCAACTCGACCAAACACTAGAAAGCGATAGACAGGGCTTTCAATTCAAAGCTGGTGCGCCCAACTTCCAAACAACGTTGAGCATATCAATGCAATTACAAGCCAAAATCAGGCAAGCACAATCTCAAACTTACGGAGATGTGCTTTTTTTTAACAAAGAATTAGCATCTAGGGTGCAAGAATTGGTTTCAAAATCAATTGAGCTAACCTTTGCTTATCGTGATTTAGACTTGCTAATTAAGGGAACTGATCGTAATACCGAAAGCGGGTTGAATAAGATTGAAGAACAGTTGTATCAAGCAAAAAGGCAACTTGCCGAAAAACATTAATAGTTTTTATGCTTGGAATCAAACTCGTTTTTGTTGTACACTGATTTTATGTTTAAAAAAAGAATTAGACTCAATACATCAAAGCTGTCAGTAGTATTATATGGTGCACTTATAGGTTTTTTAACAGGAATAGTTGTTAGTGTTTTCCGATGGACAATTGAAAAATTGCTTCAATTTGTGCAAGCGTTGTATGTAGATATTTCACATGGCAATATAATGCTAATATTTTTTTTGATGATAGCCAATTTTATAGGCTTTTTAATTGTTGCATGGATGTTAAACAAAGAACCTAATATATCCGGTTCCGGCATCCCGCAGGTTGAAGGTCTATTATTAGGTGAACTAAAAATAAACTGGTGGTCGACATTGTGGCGAAAATTTATATCAGGAATTTTGGCTATTGGTAGTGGTTTGATGCTGGGGCGGGAAGGTCCCTCAATTCAACTGGGTGCATCAATTGGTCACGGTGTAGCATCATATAAACATCTTAGTCATAATCAATCGAAAGGGCTTATAGCCAGTGGTGCCGCTGCTGGTTTATCAGCTGCATTCAATGCACCTTTAGCCGGCGTTATGTTTGTATTGGAAGAAGTCTATCACAGTATTTCTCCCTTTGTCTGGGTTGGTGCATTGACAGGCGCAAGCGTTTCGGATTTTGTCTCTACGGTTTTGTTTGGCCAAACACCAGTTTTATCTGTTGGTCACTTAAGTGTTTTCCCGGTACAGTTATATGGCTTATTGTTGGTATTTGGTATTATATTAGGTTTATTTGGCTTTTTATATCAAAAAGTTTTACTATTCAGCTTAAATTGTTACAGTAAAATTAAGGTCCCTAAATATTTATACGGTATTGTGCCGTTTACTTTGGTGATACCAATTGGAATCTTATGGCCAAATCTTTTGGGTGGGGGCAATAATTTAATTTTGTCGCTGAAAGAAACACCTTTGACAATGAAAATGATCATCGTAATTTTGTTAGTTCGATTTGTTTTCTCAATGATTAGTTACGGTTCCGGTCTGCCAGGAGGCATCTTTTTACCTATTTTGACTTTAGGTGCACTAAGTGGCGCATTAATGGCTCATATATTTGTCTATTTACATCTCATGAGTGCAAATTATGCTTTAAACTTTATTGTGATCGGTATGGCCGGTTACTTCGCATGTATTGGTAAAGCACCATTTACTGCAATTATTCTTATTTTTGAGATGGTGGGGAGTGTGACCCACATTTTACCTTTAGCACTTGTAAGTTTAGTAGCCTACTTAGTAGTTGATCTATTAAATGGTGCGCCAATATATGAATCTTTGCTAGAACGTTTGTTAAA
This sequence comes from Leuconostoc sp. UCMA20149, assembly GCF_030400235.1. Taxonomy (NCBI): domain Bacteria; kingdom Bacillati; phylum Bacillota; class Bacilli; order Lactobacillales; family Lactobacillaceae; genus Leuconostoc; species Leuconostoc sp. UCMA20149. The sequence goes on along the minus strand of NZ_VJYC01000019.1, from coordinate 17,252 downwards.
AAGAAAACCAGTGCATCTAACGATGTCCTCCATGACAACCACGGAAGTGCCAGTTCTTGCTGGTGGTATCTTAGAAGATCAACAAATAAGAGATTTGCAACTGGGTTCCAATAGTTTGATTACACTGGTCAAGAGATCTGAACATGTACTGATTCCAAAGGGCGATTTAGTATTACGAGCTGGTGATATTATTTATATTAGAGCGAGTCAAAATGACACACGACTGATAAGAAATCAAATAAGCGTCAAGAATTGAAAAACGACTCTGAAAAATTTTCCAGGGTCGTTTTTATTTAACTTCAAAAACAAAATCTTCATTATGCTTAATACTTTAATATATTGTGTTTTAAAAAATAAAATAATAAGCAACATTGTGAAATGTTAAACTTGTTATAAGGGGTAAATACCTAGACTAAAATAATCATAATTAAGGAGCAAATATGTTTTATGAGTGATGAAACAACACAAAAACGCAAACGTCAACCACGGTTGAATGAGAACCAACGTCACATGATTGAATATTTGTGGAATATTGAGAAAATGACACAAGCAGATATCGCAAGACGTTTAGGCTATACGCCGTCATCAATACTACGTGAATTACACCGTGGCAATACACTTGATTTCTCACATTTAGATAGACGAACACTGTTGAATATGGACATACACGCACGTATCAAGTATTCGGCACAGCGTGGACAATATATTGCTTTGAAAAAGCGCAGTAAAATGGGTACTGGTCTCAAACTGACACCAGAATTAAAAGAGATCATTGAAACTTGGGTTAATGTTGAACATTGGACGCCAGAGCAAATTGCTGGTAATGTGCAAGATGTTGATGTTTCTGCATCAGTAATCAGGTTATGGTCTAGGCAAGGCCTTATCAATATTCGGAAACAGAAATATCATCGTCAAAATGGTACACCCAAAGAACGTGCTGTGGCACAAACTAAACGTGATAAGGAACGTGAAATTGCACGACTACGTGAACAATTAAAAAATGACGGAGAATTAGTCCGCCATTCTATATTTGATCGTTCACAAGTTGTAGAAAGTCGTAAACAGTTTGGTCATTGGGAAATTGATTTAGTGTTGCCAGCTAAAATGAATAATCAGCGTTATCAAGATACCACAGCCATTATGACACTGACTGAACGCAAGACTCGGTTTACTGCACTGATACTGGTTCATAGTAAAAAATCTAGTGATATGATTGATGCCTTTAAGCTGTTTTATGAACGTTACGGTAAAGCGGTTCGCACAATCACAGCCGATAATGGTTCTGAATTTATATCATGGGACTTTTTGGAGTACGTCCAGAAACAACTAAAAATCAAGTTATATTATGCGACACCGTCATCACCACAACAACGTGGCTCCAATGAAAATCGAAATCGTAAGTTACGTGATTGGTATCCTAAAGGCACTTCTTTTAAAGACGTGAAGCAACGACAATTAGATGAAGTGGCTTCAAAAATGAATGCCATGCCACTTAGACAAGCTCTGAATGGAAAACGACCAATGGTAGTCTTTGCACAAGAATATAAAGCCATGCAACGTTACCGTAGAGCTTATGAAAAACGTAAACACCGAATGCTCGAAGAACGCCAAAATGATGAAAAATAAGGCATTAAAATTGGTAATAAAAATAATGAACTTTAGGCACTAGATGTGTCTTTTTTTATTGTGCTTAAAATAAAATGATTTGAAAACGGTTTTATTGACTGAAACATTTGATATAATAGTGAGTAATTAGATTGCTAAAAGCCTTTGTATAGACATTTCAAAAGCGTGGACGCTCCGTTTACTTTTAAACACAATCATGTTATTCTTGATGAAGTTGTGTCTTAATTAAAAAAGAATCATCGTTTATTTTACACAGAAGTTACCGGTAGATTACCATAACATTAAACATGTGGTGTTTAGGTTGACCGGAGTCTGTAGAATAATAAGCATAAGGTTTGATATAGGAGTTGAAATACTTCTGTAACATACCTTGTGCTTATATTTTTGTCAAAAAGGCTTATTTCATTAAGAAAACCTAAAAAATACAAAAAAGCACAAAAAAAGACCAGCCAATGGCTAGTCGATTATGTACTTTGAAAACTAGATATAAAAATTGATTACTATAAAATAATGTCCCCACGACCTTATTAAAAAAATCAAATTTGCTTAACTAATCTTCAATAAGATAATTGTAAAGTAATTTGTTAAATATAGCAATCATGGTTGGCTCTTAATTAGCTAACTCGGAGCCTCTAAAAGAGTGTAGAGAGAAACGTCTAGGACAGTTACTTCAATCAAAGTAATTTGTTACTCCGTTAGAAAAAATCTCAGTACCAATGCGATGTGAGCATACTGTGGCACGTATGTTACACCAAAGATTCTGAGTCGTGAAAACAACAAAAGTGTGAGAAACTAAACACGCACAGAGATTTAGTTAATTGTTTTGTTTAATAACACGTGCCTTAAGATTAAAAATCTAAATTCAATGATCACCTGTATACTTTACATTGAAGAACTAACTTGCTGTTAAAACTAGCTAGTCAAGCTTAGATTAAGCACATTAGGTATCGGTAAATCATTAGATATAGGTTTTTGAGCAAAGTTTGAGTTTCAATGAAGAGCTACTGCAGTAACATTGGAAAGAGAGAAGTTGCTGAAGCAGTCATAATGAAAGATAAAATTACTGATTTATTATAAATATACAATATTTTGGTAATGATTACGTTGATATGCTAATGGAATTACTGTAACATATCAGGTAATATCATAAATTTGGAGTATAAAGTTGAAAAATAGGTCAGTAGGTATTTGGTTAGCTATTATCGGTTCATTCTTTTGGGGAGCTGCGGGAACAGTAGCTCAGTTTCTGTTTCACAATTATAATTTATCTCCACAATGGTTAGTAGGAATTAGGTTATTAACATCAGGTTTTCTACTTTTGGCATTTGTTTTTTTTGTTAAAAAGGAGCCTATATTAAATATTTGGAAAAGTAAAAGTAGTATTGCGCTGTTGTTAGCCTTTTCATTTTTGGGCATGCTGCCGTCACAATTCACGTATTTTATGGCAATTAGGTTTGGAAATGCTGCAACAGCTACTATTTTACAATTCACTGGTCCACTTTTCATTATAATTTTTATTGCATTAAAGCAATTAAGACTTCCCCGTAGAATAGATTGTATTTCAATTATTATTGCCATGATTGGTACGATTCTGTTAGTTACAAAAGGGCACTTAAATACATTATCGTTAGCTCCTACGGCAGTTTTTTGGGGTTTATTGGCTGGACTTAGTCAAGCTTCATACACTTTAATTCCAAAAAAATTGTTGAGCAATTTTAGTGCTCTAGTTGTTGTAGGTTGGGCAATGCTTTTAGGTAGTATACCTTTTGTTCCAATAATCAGCACCCATCAATTGACGGTATTTAATTGGAAAATTGCTTTATCATTAGTATTTATAATTGTATTTGGAACAATTTTAGCTTATTTGTTTTATATTCTTAGTTTAAAATATATTGAACCTGCTATTACCGGTGTATTAAGTGCATTTGAACCACTAACAGCGACAGTTCTATCTGTAGCCTTACTTCATTTGCATCTTAGTTTCATTGAAATTATTGGGGCTTTCTTGATTATTTTAACTGCTTTTTTACAAGTGTGGCCTTCAAAAAATTCAAAAATACCAAAAAATATTAAAAGCAGTAAAAAGTATTAGTTATCGATTGTCTTCATGTATTGTGAAGACTTTTTTTATATAAAGAAGAAAGTAGAGAATTTACATTATGGTTAATAAGTTTGGTAGTTTATCACTACAAGGAAAAAGTATCGGAAAGCTCACATTTGCTGGGCGTAATTTAGTTGGTGCTAATGCTGATGTGGCAGTAGCGATGTTGAATGTGAATAACACATTGAATACTGAAAACGTCACACCACAGGCTGGCTTTGATTTTAGTATAGCTTTTGGTACACCGCTAAAATTGATCGATGCAAAAATTATTGCCGGTACTGCTCGCAGTAACCAAAGAAATGGCGCTCGTGTTGCAACTAAGACAGGTACTTTGTTGCCTATGTCTGATACAGCAACAGACACTTTACCAGAAGAAGATTATGATGCCGTATTCGTATCAGGTAAAGACAAAACAGTTCACGGACGTGTTCGTAGTGCTGATGCGTTTGATAGTCATGATTTAGTTTTGTTTAGGGTTACACCTAATTATAAAACTGACAATCGTGGCGAAGTTGCCCGTGATGATTACGATGAACCAATTATTTCAAATTATCAGTTCAACTTTATCCAACAAAGCAAATCAGGCGATGTTGGCAATGATGATAACATTGTCCGTATTTTGATTGACCCAGCAGAAAGTGAACGCTTGCAAGCTGGTTTGAAGCCGGGGGACAAGTTAGTACCACAAGGTTTGAAGTTTGCATTTGCTGGTAATGATGCCACTGATTGGACGGTGTATGCTGATACGTTAGTTGCACTTGATGAAAAGGCAACAGAAAAACCAACATCACATCAAAATAAGACAACTGCTAATCAAGCTAGCAAACTTAAAAGTGAGTAGTTTTATGAGCATTTAAAAATAGCATAAGTAACTACGCTATGTCTACATTAAAATATCTAAAAATTCATAGAGGGTTGTGGTTTCTAAAGAATGCGATTTTGGTTTTCTATATATGAACTATTTTTGACGTTCAAAAGTTAAGAATTCTTATACTAAATTCAGTTCCGTTTAAAGTGATTGCGGTTTAATCGGTTAACCCATAAACTATTTATTAATTATAATTTTATTGAAAAGCGGGTAAGAAATCAATGGAAACAAAAATATTTGAGAATATAGAATATCAAGTTATTGGGAACGGTATGCCAATAATATTTTTACATGGTTTATTTTTAGATAAGAGCTCAACTAAGATTTTTTTTGAAAAAGATAATCACCTTGCTGAATTCAAACGTATTTATTTAGACCTTCCAGGAATGGGTAACTCATTACCCACACCTGAAGCGACCACTGACGCTATTTTTAAAAAGCTTTTAAGTTTTATTGATTATGTAGTTGGAACACAAGAATTTATCATATACGGGCATTCATATGGTGGCTACTTGGCACAAGCAATTGCTTATCATTATCAGAATCAAGTTAACGGTTTATTCTTAACTTGTCCAGTGGCTATTGCTGATAAAGAATTACGCTTAGTAGAAAGACATAAAAGTGAATTTATTGGCGAAGTACACCATTCTGAAAATGAAACATTTTACGATGACTTTGAGTCTATGAATGTCTTAATTAGCCAATCACGATGGGCGGCGTACCAAGATCTTATTTTACCTGGTCTAAATAAGGCTGATGCCAATTTTTTAAAACGTCTTCAAGAGAATAGTTACACCATATCATTTGAAGAAAAATTACAAAATCTAGGACCAAATACAAAAATTCAATTAGTTTTGGGCAGACACGATCATGTAGCAGGGTATAAGCAACAGCTGAGTAAATTTATAAGTAATGAGAAATCAAATATAACGTTACTGGCATCTGCCGGACACAACGTTATGATAGATCAACCTAAATATGTGTATGACCTATTTGATAATTTTTTAAATACTTTTGAATAGTATTTAAAGATAAACTTTTGTCCTTTATTTTGTGAGAACTTGTTATTCTTCCATAAGTCAAAAGTTATCAACTAATTCAGGTCAGAAAATCTACAACAAAGCCGACAAAGCAAAAGGTTAATAGCTAAACAATATAGTAGAAAGGTTAAAGGCTGATTCAACAATCAGTCTTTTTTAGTTGTTAGAATGACACAGAAAATGATTTATTTTAGTTTTATGTTTGGGGTTTGGCTCGTTTATGTTGGGTCTATGCTCCCTATATTTTTACTCTTTATGAGTTTGGGTCAATCACTAGATGTCGCTATGATAATTGCTAGTGTTGTGACCTTTTTGTTTATTATCGTTCAACGAACCTTTACAGAGTTACATGTAATCAATCACACAATAACAGCTAATAAACAGACTCACTAAACTTTTGTGATAAAAAAATTTTAAGACATTTTGAGCAATAGTTTCTGCTTTTTTTGTAAAAACCTCTTTCATGCTACAATTGAAGTTAAGTAAGAGAGGGGATTCATTTATTATGGGCAATATTTTTGATAACTATTTTAGTTATTCTATATTTTTTATTGCCGCATCAGTTGTGATGTCGGCAATAACTTTTCTTCTAATCAAGAAAAACCGTTATAGACTTCTGTGTGGTATGGCAACCATTGCAACCATTTTTAGTTATTTTGTCTCACTTTCCATTATTGTGCTCCAGATCAATAACAAAGTGTTGACCTATATCTATTTAGCTGCGTTGGTATTAATTTTCATACCCATTTTTTTATTGACATTTTTAAGCGCATTCTTATTTATATGGAATGGCATCATAGTTTGGCGGCGTGAAAGTCATTCAATTGGAAACATGCTCACTTTAATTATTGGCGTTTTACTGCTGCTAATTCCAATTGTCTTTAGTTTGTTGAATCGATATATTCCAAACAACAAAATTATTGATTTTTTGGAGAATGTTTCATACGGCTTCCAAAATTATTTACTTTTCTGGGTTTTGACATTTCTTGCATCTTATCTGATTACAAAAGTAGTTCGTCCAAAGTTTAATAAAGAATATGCTATTATTTTAGGGTCCGGATTGATTAACGGTGATACGGTTTCACCATTGCTCGGCTCAAGAATTATGGTTGCTGCCAACTTTAAAAATCAACAATTCAAGAAAAATAAAATGCCTATGAAATTAATTATGTCAGGTGGCCAAGGGAGAGATGAATTGTTGGCCGAAGCTGAAGCTATGAGAGAATATGCAATTCATCATGGGGTGCCAGAATCTGATATTCTAGTAGAAAATCAGTCAAAGAATACTTATCAAAATATGATTTTTTCTAAACAAGTGGTTGAAGAAAATGGATTTGATTTACAAAAAGGGATTTTTGCAACAAATGATTACCATGTTTTTAGAGCAGCGGGTTTTGCACATTTAGTTGGCTTGAATATCGATGGTATAGGCTCTAAAACAAGTAAATATTTTTTGCCTAATGCATTAATTCGTGAATATATAGCAATTCTTTCTAATCACAAAAAATTTCACATAGCTTTTATGCTAGTCATTGTGATTATTAATATATTGCCCATATTTATCTCTTAGAATACAGGAGTAAAAATAAAATGAAAAAAGTAAGTTTAATCATTGCAAGTTTATTGACATTAAGTTTAGTGATTGGTCTAGCAATTCAGGTCAGAAATTATTATGACAACACCTATGCAGCGTCCAAGGCATATACTAGGGTGCCCCTAAAAGTTCCTAATCGTGAAGAAACAAAAGATGACACGGGAAAGGTGATTAAAGGATCATACAGTTATCAGTATCATTTTGAATTTGTGACCGCTGATGGTAATAAAAAAAGGGTTGCTTTTGAACTATCAGGAGAAAATGTTACACCATTTAAACCAGGCGAATTTTTGGAAGCGGAAGTATCGAACACTAGAGTTGTATATGGTCCAACTGCCATTAAACAAAATAAAATACCAAAATCAGTGTTAAAAAAGATTTCAGTAATTGAATAGAATATACAGACATTACTCTGTTAAAATGAGAAGTTTCCATTCGGAGGCTTTTTTTTGAAACTAAACGATTGTGTTAGAAATATTTTATAAGGAAGGGAAACAAAGGCTACCTAATATGTAGTCTTTTTATTTAGAAAATTATGGAAAATGTAAAAAAATATAAGTTGTACAAGTCAGGTAAGCTCTGGGTTGCCGAGGCTGTTGCAGTAGTTGGTGTTGCTGTGACTGCTAATACCACAACTGTAAGTGCTAATACAGTTTCAAACGCTGATGCACAAGCAGTGACAACGACTAATACCACGAAAAATGACAAGCAAGTGCAATTGACTGCTTCATCAACTGATCAGACTAAAACTGATGATACGGCTAAGGCTGATACAGTTTCATCAACTGCTGAAAAAAGCACTGTGCCAACAACTGCTGGTTCAAATGTGACACAAGACCAGGCAAAAGATAGTGTTGATAAGGCACAAGATACTGTTAAGAATGACGCAGATACAGCTTCAAAGGCTGGCGTTAATGTGACGACTGGTAAGACAACTGATGTCACAATCAATGATGACAACGCTTCATCAAAAACAGATGAAGTGCTATCTGACTTGAATAAGCAAGACCAAGCGGTTAAAGACGCTACGGCAAAGCAACAAGCTAATGATCAAGCTTATGACAAGGCAACAACGGATCAAAAAGACGATACGACAAAGGGACAGGCTGATATTGACAAGTCAACTGCTGATTTAGATAAAGAAGTTGATCATGCTAAGCAGGCAGGTATTGATGTCAGTGTTGAAGTGTCAAAGACTGCCCCAGAATACAAGTCATTGAAAGGGCTAGAGGGTCAAGATTTGTTAGACGCAATGGCTTATAACATTGATTTGTACAATAAGGCGATTGCGGACGGTGTCGCAACACAAAATCAAGACGCACAAACTTTGGCTAAGTTGACGGCTGAATATCAAAAGCAAGTCGCTGATTATCAAGCCAAAAAGGCAGCCGTTGATAAGGCAAATGCTGATAAAAAAGCAGCCTATGATAAGGCAGTGGCAGAGTTTGAAAAGGCTGTTAATACCGAAATTAGTATGAGTGCTAAGACACAAACTGACGCTTCAAGCGGTCAATACAAAACCTTTATGACTTCTACTGTTAATCAAAAGACTGGTGAATTTACGCTAGAACACGACATGAATGACGGAGTTCATGTGATTGGTCATGGTGTTTTGAAAGGTAAGGTCAATTGGAAAGTTGTTGCCAATGGTGATGGTTCAGAAACAATCACAGTTTCATCAATTGAGTTGTATTCATACACTTATACGAACTATTATCAAAATTCGGCTGTTAACCAAAACATTAACTTCCATGTTTATGATTTGAATGGTAAGGAATTGTTCTCTGTTTATCATAACGGAAATACAACCTTTACCAAGAACATCAACACAACGACAGCGGTTAACAAGACGTTCACATTAGCACCTAATGCGACAAGTTCAGCTATTCAATTTTTGACAGTTGATGATAACTGGATTTGGAACACACATGGTCAAGTGGAATGGCAAATTAAGAACACCAATGTGACACCAACTTCGCCAACGTATGAACAAGAGCCAACGGCACCAGTTGCGCCAAAGGCAATTGTTCACAAGATTACTGTTGCCGATATGCCAACGGCTGATAAGCCAGTTCAACAAAAGGTATCAGTTCATTTCTTTAATATTAAGAAGACACCAAAAGTTGAAAAGACGGTAACATCGGTAACTCCAACCACACCAAAAGCAGTTGAGACGGCAAGTATTTTGCCAACGACACATGCTAATGAAAATCAAGGTGGCGCATGGTTAAGTGCATTGGCTGGTTTAGCTAGTCTTAGTTTGGCTTTTGGCATCTCTAAAAAAGGTAAAAAGCAAAACTAATCTTAAGAATTGATCTAGTGACGTTATCACATCATATAACCAAATGGGGTGTGAAGCCCAATCAATAAAATTGTTAGGAGACAATAAACATGTTGCAAAAACAACTTTTAATCGCAGGGTCTATGTTAGGGGCTTTAGCATTAGGTCATCAAGCAGTTAGTGCCGATACTGTGCCCACAACAACTGATACTAGTAGAGCGCAATCAGTACAGTCAGTGCAAGTTCCATTACCTACTGTTAAAGCAGTCGTACTAAGTGCCACTGATGTCACAACGAGTGATGCCAGTTCAACAGTAGATGACGGAACAACAGTTCACAATGGTGGTGTGCCAAATGATGACGGCACGAATACCGATAATGGCGGTGGCTCTTCATCAAATGATGATGGCACGAATACTGATAATGGTGGTAGTTCTTCATCGAGTGATAGTGATAGTGGTTCAAGTTCATCAAACGATAATAATAATAATGGCGGTTCTAATACATCAAATAATGGGAACACGTCTCATGTTGTAACTGTGACACCTGATAACAGTGGTAACGCTGTCAACGTGCCTACACAAGTCGCTAGTGATGCTGATGTCTCAAATGCTGTGAAAGGCTATAATCAAGCACTTACGGATAATGGTAAAGATGCTTCAAATGAAAAAGTAGTGCAAGCTAAAAAGAATTTGGATAATGCTGTTGCCAAAGCCTTACCCAAAACACATGCCACAGAAAAGTCATCAGTGGGTGGCAGTGGTATCTTGGCATTGACAATGTCTGGTTTAATTGCTTTAGGTGGTTTGATTTATAAACGTAAGCATCTATAAGACAACAAAAAAAGCCACTGTTGCCAGTGACTTCAATGGTTAGGTTGAATATTGATAACTTTAATTTTGCTTACTTTTATGTAATGCGCCTAACCAAGAGTTAGTATAGCACATGATGACATTGAATTTAAATAAGCCACTGTTACCAGTGACTTGGTTAGGTAGAGTGAATGTTTTTAATTTAGAAAACACATAGTTATTTTATGTAAATTAAAATCTCTACCTGACAATTTATTAGTATAGCACAACAAAGGAAGGGGGTGAAACATTCATGGTCTCCCAAAACTCAAAGTGCATTTTGAGTCACAAAGAAACAAAAAAATGCCGATCAATTTAGTTAAAAAATTTCATTATTAAACATAAAAATAGATTCATTCCAGACTAAACTACCTAAATATTTCCAGATAGTATATAATAACTATGTTATGACATATTGAGGAGAACATGATGAGAGATATAATGGCTTTATGTAAAGTCTATATGATTAATATAATGAGTAATAAGTTTGCTTTTGTGTATAATTTGTTACTTCCGATTATTTACTTTATTTATAAGAATGTAAATCTCTCTTCTGCCACAAATCATTTTAATACTAACACAGCTGAAGCAGTTGGAAATTTTTGGGCTTACATCATATTTGTGACTATACTCAACAATGTTGTTGTGTCCTTAATTGTTCAACGAGAACAAGGGTTTTATAAACAAATGTTGTTTGTGGTAGGGTCTAAAATAAAAGTTGTTACTGCAATATTTCTCGTTCAATTAGCCATAATTTGTTTAGAGATTAGTGTATTTAATGTTGTGGTGATGATAATCATACATCAAGTCAGTTTTAAGTTGCTTTTGGCAGGAGTAGCTGTTGCACTGTTATCAGCCTTACCAGTGACGCTAGTAGGTAGTATTTTATTGATATTCAGAATTAAGATTGAGTCCGTTAACATACTTCTTGGCATAATATTATTTGGATTATTTTTTATCATTTCAGTGCCAACATCTTATTCATTTACTGGTCTGTTTAATCTGTTTAATCCGTTGAGTTTTGTGACTGAAATGTCAATACAAATACAAAACATGATGTTTAATATTGGGGTAGTTAGTGCTGGAATTTGGCTTCAACTGGTCATTGTCAGTGTTTGCTATGCAATCATCGGCATTTATTCTATCTCCAAATTCTCTGTAAATGCGATTGCAGATAGAGTGTAAGGAGCAAAGCCATGGAAATTAAAAATTATTCTGTAACGTTTGGTAATCGTCAGCTTTCGACTAATTTAAATGTGTCGTTTTCAGAAAGTAAAATGAATATTGTTATGGGTGCTAATGGAGCTGGGAAAAGTACGTTATTAGACTTTGTAGCTGGAGTAGAACCCAAAGGAGCTGTTGGTGAAAAAGTAGGAATTCCTTCATACAAAAAAATCGCCTATCAATTACAACAAGTTCATTTTTTTCCGACTTTGACTGTTGCACAGACCGTTGAATTTTATAGCAAACTGACCAACAAGCCAAAAACAAAAATGTATGAAAATGCGCAAACGGTGAGGAAAAATTTATTGGATCCGATTTGGGACACTAAAATGGGACAATTATCTGGTGGTGAGCGACAAATTGTTTTAACCTACGGTCAGTGTTTATTAGATAAAGAGGTTTACATTTTTGATGAACCAACAAGTGGCGTAGATGAAACCAATGCGCCTGTTATCTTGAGTATGATTAATGATCTCGTCATCAATGAACATAAAATTGTCATTATGACTTCTCACCATTCTGATCAATTAAAACAATTTGATCTTAATTTGATAACGTTGTAATTTTTTGAAACATGGAAACATGTTTTTTTTATTGAAAAAATTAATTGAATTTATGAAAGGGGGTGTGAAATGCGTGGTCTCCCAAAACTCAAAGTAAATTTTGAGTATGAAAAGAAACAAAAAGATAAAGCAGTAAAAATTCCTAAAGCACATGTTTATAATTTGAGCAAAGTACGTAAAATTGTTGTCGGTCTATTGATTATCTTAGTGCTTTATTTTGCCTATGTTTTAGTTTTAGCCAATGGTGTAGCGATTAAAAACCGTGAATTAAGGCATAACATTACTAATCTTACGACCAGACTTGATAAAGCTAGTGCTGGGACAACCAGTTATAACCCAATCGTGGGGCAATACTTGGCAAATTTTGTGACGGCTTACTATACATTTGATAAAAGTAAGCCTGATGCTTGGTTAGATAAGGTTACGCCTTATTTTGCTAAGAATGTCACTTTATCATCATCGACCAATACCGAAGATATGAAGCTGATACGAGCTAAATTGAACGGTATTTTTACTGTGGATAGTATCAAAACGGCACAATATAATCTCACAATTGATAATGACGGTAAGCAGAACGCTATGACCGTTAATGTGCCTTATACACAAGATAATGATAAATTGACTGTGATTGGTTTACCTTATGTGGCTAATGAGATTGATAGTGTTGGTCAAGTGGGTAAAGCTAGATTTGATAAGACTGGTAAAACAATCAATGATGAAGCGGTCACGGCAAAAGTGCAAAAATTTACCAAACAATTCGTGCAAAAATATGTTTCTAGTTCAACTAAAGAAATGTCATTGTTCATGAATAACCCTGTGGGCTTGGATAATGCAGTAGATTGGGTTAGTCTTGATGATAGCGATATTAAGGTAACTGGCTCATCAGATAAGCCAATTGTCACGACTAAAATTACAGTTAAAGTACATGGTTCAGATATTACACAGGTTCAGACAATTTATTTAGAATTAAAAAAACAAAATTCTACATACTTTGTCACGAAGTTTTTACAAGCTTAGAAAGGGGGTATCAGATTGGACTTTTATAATTCAATTAAACCTTTATTGTTAGTTGGTACGGTTGTTATTGCTGGTGGACGTGCGTTGATGCACTATGGCAAAAATGAATCTAAAGATATGTGGATGTCAATTTTTATTGGTGCATTAGTGTATTTCTTCGTCAATGGACCGCAAAATAGTTTACAGGCGTTTAGTGGTATTTTGAATGCTTTGCTAAATTGGGTTAAGGGTATTGGTGGTTAAGATGTTTAATTATCGACGAGTTTATATCAATTCAGCGAAGTTTAGTAAGATTGGTAAGGGTATGCGTTTACCGATTATGGTTGACACAAGGTTTCTATACTTGTTTTCAATCAGGTTAATCATCACAGCATTCATTAGTTATGTCTTAGGTTGGTTTCACATGCAGTATATTAGTTTAGGGTTTGGGTTCATCATAGTCAGTGAAGTAGCTGTTTACTACTTAGACCGAATGCTAAAAAAAGATAACTTACCATTTGAAACAACGATCAGATATTTAGTGACTTATGTTTGGCAGTTTTGGTTTCGGAAAAATCAATTGTATCAGGGAAAGCGTGTTAATAGTAATTCAAAGCAGTACATGATACTGTAAGTAAAAAATTTTAAAGAGCATGTGCAAACATGCTTTTATTAAGGCATTGTCAATCAAACGATAGGACAAGTTGGGGCAGCACCAGCAGATGCGTAAAATAGTTGAAAAAGACAATGAGAAAGGTGGTGTGTTAAAATGGACATAACAAATCGAGATGTGAGAGAAATAACAATGCCAAAAAAGCCAAATAAAGAAAAGTTACTTGACGAAGTAAAAGATGAAAAGCCTGTTAAGTCAAAAATATTAACTTTGCCAATTCTCATTATTGGTTTTTTAGTTATTCTTTTTGGGGCATACATGGTATATGCGATGACACATAAGCATATTACAAGTAAAACAGAAACATCGACCGTTGTTAAAACATCAAGTAGTTCAGAAAAATCATCATCAAGTACCAAAAAATATGTTGCCGGTAAAGATTACAAAATTAATTATAGTAACACCAACTTGATTGATAGGGCTACTTTAGATAAGGCTTTGAAAAAAAGTACCGGTGCAGACATATCTTACATGATGGATACGTCTGAAGATGGTGGCAACATGGCAAAGGTCGAAGTCTACTACAACAAAGATAAAAACTTGTTGGTTGAAAATTTGTTTAAAAACGGACATTCTGATAGTGAAGCGACAACTGCTGTTGTATATGATTTAAAAAATAATCAAATTGTCAATAGTGGCGTGAATTATGACACAAATTACCAACCGTCATGGTTAGTCTATACATGGGAAAAAATAACTAAATAAGTTTAAGACAAACATTTACAAAACTTGTAAATGTTTTTTGTTCAACCTAAGAATCGAAATTATTAGATCAATCCACAAATAACAAAACGTTTTCAAAAAAAATATGTCACTCGGACAATACAGTTGAGAATAAGTTTTATCTTTGATTCAAAAGTAAACTAATTTTTTGACTATCTACTCTTTGAGATAAATCGACAAAGTAAGGAGCTTGCCAGGATTGTGTTTTGACAGCTGTATTATTTAGATTATTTTCCCAACTCGGATATACCCTAAACGCCATTTTTCCCTTAATATTGCCACTATTTAGAATTTTGTGTTTTATTAAAATAGATTTTGGAAAGATGAATAGGCCAGCTTTCGCTTGATCTATAATGCTAGTCATCAATAAATCCGGACTGTTTTCGTCATCAAAAGGTTTATTTTGATTATATTCATTTTTTTCCCATGCCACCACAAAATATCCACTTTTTGTTGGTGTTTTTTTTGCTAAGCGACTGCGTATGCTATGGTCGCCCAATGACAGAATCAGTCCCTCATAATCACTGTTTTGTTTTTCTTCATGAACTTCAGATATTAAAAGATTGTTCTGGTTTGCTATTATTTCTAACACTTCTAAAGATTTCATCGGGACTCCATACATCGAATTTTATTTCATTTATTCTATCACACAATCTATCACTCATGTATCAAATTAAACAAGCGAGAAACTTACGTTTATGTAAGTGCTTTTAACGTACAGAAGAAAGGAAAATTAATGAAAAAATCAATTTTATTACTGATCGTAATTGGATCAATGTTTAGTTCACTTGTTGTTAGTAGCTTTATGATTGCGCCACAACATGTTTATGCTTTAACGTTCGATTCCAAAGAAATAAAAGAAGCCAAACGTGAGTCGGATAAGGAGGCACTGGCAAAGGATAAAGCAGACGGAAAGGCAGTTGATGAGGGGACAACACAACCTACACATACCGAAAAAGCAATTAAAGACAAACTAAGATATAACGACATTGATTGGATAAACAAAAATATTTCAAAAAACTTCACAGTTTATTATCAATCTGGTTCATTAACAGATTTGGGCTTAAGTTCAGCGCATCTTCTAGCGAGTTTGTTTATGTCACTTAATTTATATATCATCTATCCGTTGTTTGATACGGCTTTATCGAAGATGTTTGATTTAACCAATATCACGCAAGGGGTCAATGATATTTTCTCAAACGTCCAACAGTTTACCAAACAAACATGGGCTGGCGAAGTTTTTAAGCAACTACTGTATACTGCTTTTGGTTTAGGTCTTGTCTGGGTGTTTATTCAAAGTGTTAAAAGTGGCGCTGGTCTGAAAGCTATTTTATCAGTTCTGTTAGTTGCTATTATTGGTAGTGCTTGGATAAGTGCTGGTGGTACAGTCTTGACGAAAGTTAATCAATTCACGTCCACTGCTCAAACTGCGATGTTTACTGAAACGTCTAATATTAACGGACGATTTACTAATAGTGGCGATAAATTTGAGAGTGCAATCAGAAAAGCTTACTTTGAAAAAGCAGTTATTCGTCCCTATACATTGGTGAACTTTGGAACAACCAATTTAGATGCCAGCGAAAAAGACGGCTCGTACCGTTTAATTGGTGGTAAAGCTGATAGTGATGTGATTGATGCCCTAGCGAAATCAAATGATTATCTTTCAAAAGATGGTGGGGAAGAATGGTATCAAGCATCTGTCGGTCTTATGGCACCAATTATGTCACTAGCTTATGGAATACCATTGCTGATGATTGGTGTATTTAATTTGATACTTCAGTTAGGGGCTATTTTACTTTACTATTTGTCTCCATTTACAGTTTTACTTTCTCTTCTACCACGCTTTTCAAACAGTGCTTTAAAGACAGGTTTAAGTGCGTTAGGTTTGCTATTTGCAAAAATCGGACTGCTGTTTGGCATCATGTTTGTTTCATGGGTTGGTACAGTCACAGATACGATTGTACCAGTTACAAATAGTGCCAGTGCGCTACTCAATTCAATTGTCTATATTGTCCTAATGGTTTTGCTTTGGAAAAATAAATCATTCCTAGTGCAAACAGTTACTGGCTCATTAATGGCAAATCAGGCTTTGAATAAAATTCAACTCACACAGGCAGGACAACGTGCAATGTTAGCTGGTAGTGAAATGGTCAACTCAACTAAGCATGGGCTAGAAAATGTCAAAGGTTTTAGTGGTCGTCATGCTAAAGACAAATCGGAAGACAAGTCAAATGATGAGCATGAAAGTTCGGACAATAGACGTGGCAATGCACCTGATGAGCAAGAAATGCGTGAATTAGAAGAACAACGCAGACAAGAACGTGCAGAACGTTTGGCTGACGAAGCAGAACGTCAACGTCAAAGAGATGCTAATGAAGAAAATATTGATCCTGATAACTTTGATGAAGATTACACTGATAGGCGTGGTTATGGTAATGATGATGAATTGCCAACTTATACACGTACACCTTATCTCATTAAAAATCACGACAATAACGCTAGTTATGATAACGGTTCTCATGAGCCTGATAGGTCATTTAACCGTGGTCGAGCATTAGATGACGAAAGCAGTGAAAAACTGACTGAAAAGAGACGTGAAGCACGTTCACAAGTTTTGAAGTCTAGTGCTAAACCAGCTACACCAAAATCAGTATCAGAAAATGACGATAAATTGCAACATCGCAATTTTGATGAAGCGGTTCATCATCA
>NZ_VJYC01000018.1:0-31253 GCF_030400235.1 Leuconostoc sp. UCMA20149 | reverse complement strand
CAGAAACGACACAAAATACCGATAACACAACCAATAATTCAAATGGTTGCGCTACTAATGTTGCGCAAGGTATGGGAACGAGTGGTGCGCCAGTTAAAGAAATTCCTAGTGCTTATAAAAGCAAAATCAAGGACACAAACTTTACTGCCACGTCATCATCAAACACATATCCATTCGGGCAATGTACTTGGTATACCTATAATCGTATGCAAGAACTAGGTACGCCAGTTGAAAATGGTTTAGGTAATGGTGCTGATTGGGGTAAGAATGCTAAAGCCAAAGGTTACAAAACTGATAGTCAGCCACATGTTGGGTGGGCGGTTAGTTTTTCACAAGGTGCAGACGGTGCAGACCCTACTTACGGACACGTAGCCCTAGTTGAAGCGATCAGTGATGACGGTAAACATTTCTTAGTTAGTGAATGTAATGTTGTGGCATCTGGGACTGGTACAGTCAGTTTCCGTGAGTTAACGGCTGGTCAAGGTGTGACCTTTATTCAAGGTAAATAAACGAAAGGAGAAAGTATGAAAAATAGCCGTTTAATCATTGTTGCGTGTTTAATTTTGGCTGGTATTATTATTACGCAGTTCAATCAGATACCTAATCTGGATAGACAATTAGTCCAAGCAAAAGCTGATTTAAAGCAAGCTAAATTAAGTCATAAAAAATCAGAAATAATCGTATCTAGTCCACAATCACAACAATCAACAGTGAGTGATAGCACTAATCAAGTCACTAATTTTGTAAAAACATTTAGTAATCAGCCGACTTCAACCTATCCTGATAGTTTGAAAGGGTTGGCATCACAAAAAGTAATTAACGAACTAACACAAACTTTTGCGCCTAGTGTGACATTTAGTGACAAGGCACATTATGATGTACCACTTGTAGGGTTAAAAAATGCTTGGGGTTCTGATTTAGAGTATCTAGTTGTTGCTAAAAGTGATGTACAAAGTGTCGCATACACAGTCACTTATGATACTGATGCAAAGCAAGTCACAGATATGTCACGACTAACCTTAAAAGGAGCATTCGATAATGAAAAATAAAATCTTACTTAGCATCATGGGTTTGCTTTTGGTTGGTCTTGGCATCACAATGTCAATCACAAATCATAAACGGTCACAAATAGCGGATGTTAGAAAGGAAGTGTCGCAAGTGACAAAGCAACAAAAGCATGTAACGACACAAATTGATAACTTGCAAACGACCTACAATGCTAACGATGCAACAGCTAAAAGAAAATTACTTGAATTTGCAAAAGCCTATTATACATTTAGTAGTCAATCAGATTATGATAAGCGATTTAATCAAGTATCAGATATTTTAAGTCTATCTAATGACCAAAAAAGTCAATTAATTGATAGTGGACTAGATGCCACAGGTGGGTCACGAATTGATAATTTAGGTCTAACCAGTCAATACCAAACAGCCACAGGGTACACCAGTGATTTAGATAACCAAACAATCGAAAGTTTGGCAACTGTGGTTGTCAAAACGAGTGGTACAGGACAAAAAGCAATCAATCAAACAGTCCTTTTACATGGCTGGTTTGATATCAAAACGCAGAAATTAACATCAATTAAAATCAATCAAATACTGATCCATTAAAAAAAGCTAGTCCATAAAGGCTAGCTTTTTAATTAAAACTTTTCAGCGAAAGTAACAAATTGCTTTGCACTATCAGCCAAGAACTTCTTAGTATCTTCGTTGGTAATTTGACCATTTTCATCAGCTAAATTAGCGACGTTCCCAATATACAATTCTGGTTGTTGCATTGTTGGCATGTCAAGGAAAACAAGTGATTGACGCAAAATGTGATGTGCTAGAACACCAGCAATACCACTCAATGATTGTGAAGCAACTAATGCTGGCTTGCCACCCCAAACGCTTTGTCCCCACGGACGTGAAGCAATGTCCAATGCATTCTTCAATGCAGCTGGAATGCTACGGTTGTGTTCTGGTGTGACGAAGATGAAGGCATCTTGAGAAGCGACTGCTTCACGGAACTTCACATAAGATTCAGGTGAATTTTCGTCTAAATCTTGATTATACAAAGGTAAATCACTAATGTTCAAATAAGTGACTTCTGCATCGGCTGGCAAACCAGCAACCAAAGAGTCAGCGACACCTTTTGAATATGAATTCTTACGAATTGAACCAACAATAATACCAAACTTAGTCATTAATATGAGACCTCTTTCTATTTACTAAAAGTAAGTGTAACTCATTTATTATGATTTGACAAGTAGGTTTAAATAAAAAGACATTATTTGTCTATTAAAATTAAACAAGGAGAACAACAAGTGAAACATTATATCAAAGGAAGTAATGACACTAAAAAAAGGAACAGGAAGACATTACCCAAACCAATTACAATTATTGTCAATAAAGTATTACCAGTCATTTTGTTAATAGTGGCTGGTTTTTTCTTTATTCCATACGGCTCAATGAATTTTCAAAATAATGCTGTGGATTATATTAATAAGAACAATGAAGCAGTGATGTTTTACAGTTCAACGTGTTCACATTGTCAAAAGGTCTACCCTAAAATCTTTTGGCATAATGTGTTGAATTTTAAAAACGCTGACAAGCAAATTCAAACAATCAATGTTCAAAACCCTAATAACAAGCATTACATTAGTGAGTTTGCTGTTCAAGAAACACCAACATTTATGAAACCAAATAACCCAGATATGCGGGTGGTTTCAACTGATGTACAAGTGATTAACGACTTTTCAGAAAGGTAGGATAGGTATGGCAAAGAATGTCAATGTGAAATATGAAAACCCAGTTGTGCAGTATCAGGATAATTTATTACTGACAACAATTGGTGATGTGTGGGCTTATTATCAGTTGAAACCTTTTCAAATCAATGTCGCCAATGCACAAGACAAAAGTAACTTTAAAGAAACCTTGGTTGATGTGTTTGAGCGATTACAAAAATATGATGATGTTGATTTGAAGTTAATTCCAGTTGATATGGACTTGGCGGGTCGTATTCAAGGTACTAGTCCTGATTGGGCGAAAGATATATCCGATGTGGCGCAATACTACATGGGTCAAGAAGAAGTCGATATTTTGGAAAGTGAATTTAAACCAGCAATTCGTGATGAATTTTATGTTGGAGTTAAATTAAAAAATACCAGTGTTGGGGACGACTTAAAAGACAAATTTCAGTTTGCCACCGACCTTATTTTAAGACGTTTAGCAGAAACCATGCGGTATCAGGTCAAGTTTGATGACAAATTCTTTGAACGCTATCAAACCATGAATGATGACGTGCTTGGTATTTTGCGACCACTAGATGCCACTAAGATGTCCGAAGAAAAGCTAATCAATATGTTGGGGTCAACCTATCATCATCAAGGTATGAAAGATTTCTCGAACATGCGTGACACGGCTTTTGACTTAGAAAAACTGGGTATTGTTAAGCGTGAAACACAGGAAGAAACAGACTACATTAGTCACTTGGTTTTGAATTTGCCTGATAGATTAGACAATTTAGCGCTTATTCCTGAATTACAATCGTTTAAATTTCCTGTTGAAGTTCATTTTAAAATCAACTTTCCACAACGTGACGGCTTTAAAGGTATGAAGCAAGAGACCAGAAGTTCAAAAGGGAAGTATAAAGATGAATTAGAAGATGCCTTACTAAGTGATGATGATAGTTCAAAGCGTTCTCGAACTAATTTTGCCTTAGCACAAGATTTGGCTGATGTTATGGATAGTAAAGATGCTTTCATGCAGTGGTTACTTGTATTAGTGGTTCGTGATGATGATGTGCAACGGTTAAAGAAAAAAATACGTGAAGTAAAAACAAGGTTATCAACCTTTAATCGTGATATAGACGTTTTTCAACCCAGTTTTAATCAAGAATTATTGTTGTACCAAAACCTACCTGCTACTAATTTAGGAGTGTTTAAACGTTGGCGACAATTTACAAATGCGCCAGCACTAGCACAGTTGATGTTTGGCACTAGTCATGAATTAGGGTCTCGAACAGGTTTTTATATTGGACGTGTGTTAGATACAAACCGTTACTTTAGTGTGGATAGTGCGGTGGCATCTTCAAGAACATTGCTGTTAATTAACCCTGTAATTGCCAACAAAGGTATTGTTGGGGCGAAAACAGATAGTCCACACATAGCGATCACTGGCGATACAGGACAAGGCAAGTCATTCTTAGTTAAAATTCTGTTGAATTATCTAGCAATGTTTGATGTGAAGTTACTCTATGTTGACCCAAAACAAGAGGTGAGACGTTGGTTTAAAGCATCACTTGAAAATAATGATAACCCGTTTTTCACTAAGCTCATGAACTCGTTTCATTATGTGACTTTGAATGCCAATGATAGTTCTAATCGTGGTGTCCTTGACCCAATGCTCACGTTGAATAGTCAGAGTACAGTTGATGAAATACCTAGTGTCTTGACGTTGGTTAAGGAAATGTTGGTACAGGTTCGTTCAATCTCACAAGATATGGAACTTGATACGGCTCTAACAAATGCGATTAAACAAGTCTGTAACCAACGCTTAGCTGGCGAACAAGTTGGTACAATGGCGATTATTGAAATTTTGAAATCTGGTAATGAGAAATCACAGCAATTAGCCGATTATTATGAGAGTGTCATTCCTGATAGTATGTTAAAACTTGCTTTTAGTGACGGACAAACCGATAGTATTGAATTTAATAATCAACGGACAATTTTAGAAGTGACGGGTTTAGACTTGCCACACGCTGAACAAGAAGTACGTAGCTATACTGAAACGCAAAAATATTCGGTATCAATTATGTTGGCATTAGGTAAGTATTTAGAGAAGTTTGGACGTGAAGACACGAAACGGTTTAGTGCTGAAATTATTGATGAAGCGTGGATATTTAACGCTTCGCCTGCTGGTCGTAAAGTCTTGGACGGCATTAAACGTTTGGGTCGTTCTGAAAACAATATGTTGATTTATTCCACGCAAAGAGTTGGCGATGTCAATGATGAAAAGAGTAACGGTCAATACGGACAAATATTTGCCTTTGATAGCGCTGATGATAGTGAGCGTGAAAATATCTTGCGACACTTTGGTTTGCCAGTCAATAAAGCCAATATGGATATGTTAAAAGACTTGAAAAAAGGTCAATGTTTGTTTAGAGATATTTATGGTCGTGTTGGTAAGGTGGTTATTCATTCGCTATTTGAAGAATGGACAAAAGCCTTTAAGACAGTTGATAAGAATGCTGGTGCAGAGCTTGAAGCTAAGTATGGATAAGAAAGTAGGAACTAATAATGAATGTTGTATTTTTAGTGATAGTTGTGGTTGTCGTATTATTTGTTTATTTGAAGCATGATGCAGAATTAAAGAAATTAGATCAGTTGGCACAAGATATTTATAAGACAAAGGACTTGGCAATCACCATGCCACAAGCTAGTGATTTGTCAAAAGATATTCAAGAGACAACTGGTGTAATTACTGGTAACACAGTGACGGCTTTTGATAAAAAGCAACTTACTTTGAAGATTGAAGCAAGTGATTATACAATCACAGTTATTTTGGATAAAAAACGAGATGTAGTGCGCTTTGATGTTAAGAATAGGGGTAAGGTTGATGACTAAAGTTAGTATTAAAATAGCAGATTTACAGCCAATGTCTTTGGGTTATGAAGAAGGACAAGATGTGACAAGAGAAGTTCTACAAAGAGCAAACAAAGCCTATCAGTATTTTCATAACAAGTATTTGGAATTGGTGGCATCAGGGGTTGAGCCAGAATTGCGAGATCTGTTGATTGGTCATGATGCTTCATTGGAAGACTTTGTTAGCAGAGTGAGACAGGTTGTGAAGTCAGGCTATTACTATGACAGTATGGGTGTGTTTGGTGTTTATTTAGAATATAACGATACCTATGTTGAATTAAGAGATTATTTGAATAGTCGGGGGTAAATATATGTCTAGTGCTTTTAAAAAATATCGCATGACACGAAAAAATGTGTTGTTATTGGCACAAGCAATTATCAATGTTCATGGAAAAATTGCTTGGCAAGATTACGCTAGTGATAGCCCTTATCCCGACCAGCACAGTCTTACTTTGAGTGAAATTAAGGGCAGTCCTGAAAAATTTGAACGATTTAGAAATGAATTTACGCATCAAATGTACAGTAATGTTATCAATGATGAGATGCAAAGATTGGAACATGATATTTAATTAATAGCTAATAAACAGAAAGTTTATCAATGAAAAAAATAACAACCACAATTTTATGGTGTTATTTTTCATATCTATTTTGTAATCAACATGTCCATGCTTGTGACTTGTATTTCATCACTTTTGGCACGGCTGTTGTTGACGCCTATTTTAACTACTAGATTATATCTAATATTCAAAATCAAAGGTTTTCGAGATTGAATCGTATATCCTAGCAGGTAAACATGTGGTCTTTTTAATTTTTCAACATACAAACTGTCATCATCAAAATTGCTCCAGTCAATGCTTTGGTTTTTGTCCGTCTCATTTTTCAAAGCATTTCTGGCTAGTGTAAACATTTCTTCTTTTTGTTGATTACCTGATAATTTATTTATCTTATCAGATAATATGATGTGGTTTGTAGATGAATTATAAAATGGAATTTTATGTGAATTGTCAGAAACGATGATACCTATTATTCCCGCTACAACTACGAATATGCCAATAAAACTGATGATGAAAACTCTTTTGCGCATTTTATGCTCCTTATAGTTCATGAAAGCCAATTCTTTCACCATAGCCCATGTTTTTTTTGAACAGTTTTTGCAAGGCTTAATGTATAATTAAAACAATTGGATTGATTAGGAGATATAAAAATGGGAAAAGCAAAATTGTTTGGTACGATTGGCAAAATGGCACTTGGAGCAGTAGCACCAGATGTATTGGAGCAAGGAACTAAAATCGTTAATGATCAATTAGAGAAAAGGAAAGACTATCTTAAAATACCCGATGTAAAATTATTAGATGTTGAAAAAGCAACAGCGGTAATAGATAAGTATAACTTTAATCACTCTGAAGTACCGGTGAAGGCAGATTTACATTATGCTGATGCATTGCCAAATACTATTGTAAAAATGGAACCAAAGGGAAATACCTCTGTGGCTCCAAACACTTTTGTGAAATTGTATTACATCGATGAACAAACACTTATTGATAGTCAACTTTTGGCTCAAGAAGCAGAAAGTAAAAAAGCATTAAAAAAGCAAAAGACACAGGATCAAATTCATAATGTTTTAGAAACCACTTCAAGTGTTTCTGCTAATATTGGAAAAAAATTACACTTAAAAAAAGACAAAAAGGATAATGATTAAGTATAAGAAGAGGTTAGTATATGAAATATAAAACAATTAAATACAGTGATCAGTATTTAGCAAAGACTTTGTTTAAGAAGACTTTGCTTTTTATTTTGTTATTAATAACGATTTGTTTTGATTTTTGGTATTCGAATATCTTTCAATCGTTGATGGAAGGACAATATAGTTGGTGGTATCTGTCACCAATTGTTTTAAGTATTCTGCTGACGGTTTTGCTTGGGTGGGGCGTGTTTTGGTTTTATAAGAACTATGCCCCAGAACATTCGGACTTTGTTTCAAAATACCTGAAAACAGTTGAATTGCGCCAGATGATAAGCCTGCTGATTGTTTCCAAAGGGTTCTTTGATACTGCTAGTGATGACAATGGGACATTCATAGCTTATTTTCCAAAATTGAAGTTAAAGGTATTGCATAAAACAGGTCAACTGATTTTACAAGAGCCAGTAGACGGGCAGAAGTATATGGAAAATTTTTCTAAAAATGAGTTTGATAATGTTGTTGAAACAGCATTACTCGCTGATAGACAAACAACTGAATTTAGTAAAAATAAAATGATTAGCACCTTTGCTTTTGACCCGATGAAGTTTAGACGACAGTTAGAAGAACTGAAACCTAAAAAAGGGTTATTGCAGATTTCAAAAGGTATTGATTGGAAATATGATACATTTTACAATGCTTTAATATCAGGTAACGTTGGTACTGGTAAATCATATACCATGTTTGCGATTATCGGACAGTTGTTACAGGTTACAAAGTATGTTGATATTATCGACCCAAAAAGGTCTGATTTGGCTAGTTTAAAATATGTTGATGAATTAAAGGGGCGTGTTCATAGTACAGCATCTGAAATTAACGATGCTGTGATTAAGTATTATCAGTTAATGATGAAGCGTGCAGAACGTATGGAAGAATTAAAGGCATCAGGTCACATTGGCACCTATAAGGACTTTGGTTTTGAGACTTGCTTTTTAATTTTTGATGAGTTTGGTGCGTTTGTTGAAATGAATGATAGGTTAGCTTATGATGACCCAATCAAAGCAAGCTATGATACAGCAATGTCTAATTTGAATGAGATAGCTATGCTAGGACGTGAACTTGGTTTTTATATTTTGATTGGTATGCAGAGACCTGATGCGGGTTCTTTGCCAATGGCAGTGCGTAACCAACTGAATATGCGTATTAACATGGGTGTGCCAACACCTGAAATTGAAAAAATGGTATTCCCAGATAATGAAAAGCAGTTGCGCCCTTTGTCATCACATTTGAAAGGGTGGGGCTTTATTAAAATTGGGGATAGTCAAGTTAGGTCATTTTTTGCACCAGAAGTACCAAAAGATTTTAATTTACATGAATATATGTGTGAAAATATCGCAATAAGAGAAAGTCAGGGAAAATAATGGCAGATGATATTATGGCGATTGAGCGGACTAGGTTAAGTCTAGTTAACGGTTCAAGGAATATGGCGTTGATGTTAGATAAGTTACGTACGATTGATGCCAATGAAATGACTAACATTAGAAATATTGTTAAAAATATTGATGTTGAAAGTGGCGCAATTGAAAATGAAAAAGCGTTACGGCTTATTGCAGAAATAAGAGATATTGATGTTTTTAACTTTACACAAGATATTGTCGATTTGATGAAGCATATTGAAAGTTCACAAGAACAGTTAGATGCGTATATCAAAGAGTTTAGAAAATTGGTCTAAAGCAAGTTTACTTGTGAAATTTAAAAAGTTACGTGATGAAATAGGCGTTTAAAGGACTTTGTGAAAGGTTTTGAAAATGACCTATTTTTTAGTACCTATAAACGTTGATATACCGTTACTTTGTATAGCCAGTCTTATGTAAACTTTGATTGGTCTAGTCAAAAAAGGAGTTAAGAATGATGAAATACCACGCCAGAAGTCCAACACTTAGCATCTGTGTTTGGCTTTGCTGTTAATTAAATATTTGTAGTTTAAAAAGAAAAAGTAGGTAAAAAATTATGGCTTTAGAAGTTAAAAAAATTCAATCTTTGTCCGCTCAATCAATTGAAGATTTGAAGGCAATTGAAAAGATAGGTGGACTTGAACACCTTGCTCAACTAAGTGATGAACTTAAAAAAGCAATGGCAGATGAAGAACAGCTACGTGCTGTTAGTCCAATGCTGCCACCTTACTTTGCTGAACTACGCAAGAACTTAGGTTTCTTGCTTGGTACGGCTAAGTCCTTGCAAACACACGGTGTCAATCGTACAAAAGATATTCAAGGTTTGCTCGATCAATTGTCACATATCAAGTAAGTAACTATTGTTAAAGCTCTAGTCTTTTACAGCAAATGTCCTGTAAGAGACCAGGGCTTTATGTACATAGTGACTTTATTATTGGCGTGGCTCGTAGCGACCAGCGAAGAGACAGTGCCACGCCCTGCCCTAGCGTAGCATTGGGGCTGGGTGCGTGGTCGCGGTTAAGCACACACGACCAGTGTGTGTCAGCGACTGGCACATGCGCCAAAAATAAAGTCACCAAAAAAACTTTAACCCCCAGTTACTAACAGGGGGGTTAAACCGGTAAAAACGCTGAAAGCGTCAACCCAATATGGGGAACAAATGCCGGTATGAAGCCATTTAGATTGAAAAACAAAAATGTCCCTTTGAAAGTACCAAATGGGACATTTTGAGAAAGGAAAGCCGACATGATAACGATAAATAATGAGCCAACAGCTTATACACCTATATTTCTAGGGACAACCCAACATAGCTTAAGGTTATCGTTGGAAATACTTATCATGGTCGGTATGAAATTGAATGATGAAATTATTGAGACTCATAACGTGACAGTATCGGCTATTGAGCTAGGATATTTGCCTAGTATCGGTAGTGAGATTGCGATTGATGAAATTACTGGTAGTGAATTAGCAGGATTTAAAGCAAAAATTAGGCAGTCTGATGCAAAAATACAAAACACTGTTTCTAGTGAACTAGAAAACTTAATTGGGTTAAAAAACGTTGGTCAATACCAACTGTTGAAAGGACAAAATAATATGACACAAGAATTAAACGTACCAGAACTATCAAACAATAATTTAATATTGATGCGACAACTACTTGGCGTTACACAACAAGAATTAGCGATTGCTATGGATATGAGTAGAAAAACAGTTAATCGTTTTGAGACTGGTGAGCAAAAAATATCAGATAAATTTGTTAACAAGCTCATCTCGGTATACCCAGAATTATCTGAAGCTATCGAAGTGCAATTTGATTGGGTTTCACTGACATTCCCAGATTTAACTTCAAAGCAAGTAATCGCTGATGTGT
This sequence comes from Leuconostoc sp. UCMA20149, assembly GCF_030400235.1. NCBI lineage: Bacteria > Bacillati > Bacillota > Bacilli > Lactobacillales > Lactobacillaceae > Leuconostoc > Leuconostoc sp. UCMA20149. The sequence goes on along the minus strand of NZ_VJYC01000018.1, from coordinate 20,627 downwards.
TGCGATTACAAGAAAATTTATTTTTGGAACGCCCTACGTCTCAAAACTTTTATACTCGTGAAATGGCATTCGCTGGCGAAAAGAACATTTATATACAAGATTTTGCACCAGTGAAAAACCCAGAAACACAAGCTGTGGATCAAAAATTTGGGACAACGCTTTATTTAACTGGTAAAGGCACACGGCTGTTTGAAAAGGCTTTACTTGAACAAAATATGAATTGGCGTAACTTTTTTGAGAAAGCACGACAATATCGGGGACATTTAACACGCTTAGATATTGCGATAAATGATAAATGGGGTTTGTTAAACATGAATGACCTTGTTAAAGCTGTACAAGAAAAACGTTTTTGGAGCAAATCAAAGTCTTATGCAGTGCATGGCAACGTTGATGACGGCTGGACGGTTGATTTTGGTAAGTCGCCCTTTGTTATCCGTGCCTATGATAAGCACAAAGAACAAGCTAATAAAGGCTATGACACTGATATTAAAACTCGTGTTGAATTAGAATTGCATCAGGATAAAGCAGAATACGTATTTGATGAATGGTTTAATCATGATAAAAAATTGGTGGATATAACTTTTGATATTTTGTACACCTATCTATGGTTTACTAATGAGCCGATTGATGCGCAAAAGCTAAAATCAGATAAAGTGCGTGAAGTGATTGAGCAAACAGTTGAGCCGATGCCTGCTTGGTCATTGCTGACAGCTTTAGGAAATCGAATGAAATTTGTTAGGCAACCTAAAAAGCAAAGTGTAGAACGAATTGAAAAATGGGTTTTACAGTCGGTTGTGCCTAGTCTAGCAGTGTTAAAGAAAACAGGACACTGGCATGAAATTATTGAAGCGATCAATAGTGTTGAGTTGTCGGCAGAACATCAAAAATTGGTAGAGGCTAATTTGGTTAATGCTATCACACAAGCAAAGAGTGTTCTGCATAAAGGGAATATTAATTTTGATAAGGAAAAGAAAAAGTACGATGAAGAGACGGCAGAATTTGAGAAAAAAGCCAACCTACCATTTTGAGAATACTATGGTTAAGGTAAATCAGGTGCTTGTATGGTATCTATTCAAATATTTAAGAAAGGAGCATGACAATGTATAAAGCAGTTGGTTGGCATTCGCAGAATGAGTATATGGCAGGCAATACGTTAGCTGATGTGATGCGCAAGTTACAAAAAGAGTACCCAGCACCTAGACGTACTTCTAGGGGTATGAGTACCCAACAAATTTATAGTGAGCCACTACGAATTATTGATGAAACTGGCAAAGATAGACAGTATTTACCCTAAAAAATTAGAGTGTTTAACTATTGACTAAGGGAACAAGTGTTCGTATAATGGTTATAGTAAATAAAAAACGACTGGAGCTGTTTGAGCTATGAACCAAATTGATGCTGTCATTGGGGATATTAAAGAAATGTTTGCTAAGCAACCTAACACAATTTATGAAGTGAGAGTTGTAGACCAGATTTACTCAAAAAAGGTCAATATATTTTTTGAATGGTATAAGATTGGCAAGGCTACAAGGTCGCAACAAATAGCGCAATTTGATAGCACCTATACGGAAAAAATTCCAGAAATTATCAAAAAAATTCGTAAAGAAACAGGTTTGACGGTTCGTACAAATATATATGATTAGTCACAAAATGAGTTAGTGCTTGCTTGATAGGTACTAGCTTTTTATTTGTAGTTAGAGGGAAAAGAACTATTAGATGTTAGCGAAAAGATGCTTAACTTATTGAATGTTTATTTTCAAAAGCGTATATTGTATTTGAATACGTAACGGAGGGGAAATTGTATGAAAGCTTGGAAAATTGTAAGTTCTATTGAGGCTCTAGGGTATATTATTTTGAGTTTATTTATTTGGTATCGAAAAGTCGATGGTTCAGGGGCTGTAAATACGTCAGGGAATACATTAGCATCGTTAGCAGTGCTTAGTATTTTTTGTGCTTTTCTGTTTTTGATACAAGCCATTTGGTTAATTATCGCAACGAAACATTCTTCGTCAAAGTAGTATGATATCGCTTATATAAATATATTTTCAATATGTTCATCACTAAAAAATTAGTGGTGTTTTTTTATTTGTAGACTGTTATTTTTAAAATAAAGGGAGAAATTAAAATGCCAACAAAACTATGGTTAAAGCCAGAACAATTAGAGCTGTATATTAAGCAGTTAGAACGATTTAGAGACTTATACAGTCAACTAGACCAAACACTAGAAACTGATAGACAATGCTTTCAATTCAAAGCAGGTGCGCCCAACTTTCAAACAACGTTGAGCGTATCAATGCAATTACAAGCTAAAATCAGACAAGCACAATCCCAAACATACGGAGATGTGCTTTTTTTTAACAAAGAATTAGCATCTAGGGTGCAAGACTTGGTTTCAAAATCAATTGAGCTAACCTTCGCGTATCGTGATTTAGATTTGCTGATCAAGGGAACTGATCGTAATACTGAAAGTGGTTTAAACAGAATTGAAGAACAGTTGTATCAAGCTAGAAAGCAATTAAAAGAGAGGGGAATGTGATGATAAACAAAGAGATTGATAATCTAAGGTATCGCATCATCAATCGTTATGTTGGTTGTTTACGTGATATAGAAATTGATAGTCATTTACGTGAACAATTAAAGTGGTCTGATAATAACAAAATCATAGGACAGATAGCTTACAGCATTCATAATATTGCTGATTTAACTGATGAAGCTTTTAGTGCTTTTGATGATGTGAATACTTATGAAGCCTATATTTTGAGAGAATTGGCAGACCATGCTAGAAACTTGGAAAATAATTTATTACCAGAACTAGAGCGTATGCGGTTAGACACACGTTGGTTTGTTGAGTATCAAGAAGAACTAGCAGATATTGAAAAAATCCTAAATGATTTCAGTGTAGCATAAAAGTAAGCTATGCTAATATTTTTGTTTTTCAATAGGCTCAAAAACAAGAAAATAGTCAACATTGTGAAATGGTAAACTTGTTATAGGGAGTGTTTGCTTTAATACCCACTAAAATAACCATATCAAAGGAGTATCTATGTTTTATGAATGATGAAGCACCAAAAGAAAGAAAGCGCCAACCACATATAAATGAAAATCAACGTCACATGATTGAATACTTGTGGAATATTGAGAAAATGTCGCAAGCTGGTATCGCCAGACGTTTAGGCTATACACCGTCATCAATACTACGTGAATTACACCGTGGGAACACGCTTGATTTTTCACATTTGGACAGACGTACCTTATTGAATATGGATATACACGCACGTATCAAGTATTCAGCACAACGTGGTCAATATCTCGCTTTAAAAAAGCGCAGTAAAATGGGTACTGGGTCTAAATTGACACCGGAACTAAAGGAAATCATTGAAACCTGGGTTAACGTAGAACACTGGACACCAGAACAAATCGCTGGTAATGTGCAAGATGTTGATGTTTCCGCATCAGTGATTAGATTATGGTCTAGGCAAGGCTTAATCAATATTCGCAAACAAAAATATCATCGTCAAAACGGTACACCAAAAGAACGTGAAATTGCTCAAACTAAGCGAGCAAAAGAACGTGAGATTGCACGTTTGCGTGAACAATTAAAAAATGACGGAGAATTAGTCCGTCATTCGATATTCGATCGTTCACAAGTCGTTAATAGTCGCAAACAGTTTGGTCATTGGGAAATTGATTTAGTATTGCCAGCAAAGATGAATAATCAACGCTATCAAGATACGACAGCGATTATGACACTCACTGAACGCAAAACTCGGTTTACATCACTAATACTGGTTCGTAGCAAAAAATCTAGTGATATGGTTGATGCATTTAAGCTGTTTTATGAGCGTTATGGCAAAGCGGTTCGCACAATCACAGCAGATAACGGATCTGAATTTATCTCATGGGACTTTTTAGAGTACGTCCAGAAACAACTTAAAATTAAGCTATACTATGCTACACCGTCATCACCACAGCAACGTGGCATAAATGAAAATCGAAATCGTAAGCTACGTGAGTGGTACCCTAAAGGCACATCATTTAGAGATGTTAAGCAACGACAATTAGATGCAGTCGCTTCCAAAATGAATGATATGCCACTTAGACAAGCACTTGATGGTAACAGACCAACAGTAGTTTTCGCAAAAGAATATAAGACAATGCAACGATATCGTAGAGCTTATGAAAAGCGCAAGCAGAAAATGCTTGAAGAACAACAAAATGATGAAAAATAAGTCATGAAATCAAGTCATCAAAGATAATAAACTTTAGACACTAGATGTGTCTTTTTTTATTGTGCTTAAAATAAAACTATTTGAAAACGGGTATATTGGCTGAAACATTTGATATAATAGTGAGTAATTAGATTGCTAAAAGCCTATGTATTAAGGTTATGAAAGCGTGGACGGTCAGTTTACTTTTAAACAAAAAAATGTTATTCTGATTAAAGTTGTGCTTTCAACAAAAAATAATCATCATTAGTTTTACATAGATGTTACCGGTAGTTTACCAATATATTAAACATGTGGTATTCGACTTGACCGGAGTCTGTAGAATAATAAGCATAAGGTTTGATATGGGAGTTGAAATACCTCTGTAACATACCTTGTGCTTATTATTTTGTAAAAAAGTCTTATATTATTAAGAAAATCTAAAGATTACAAAATGAGCGCCAAAAAAAAGACCAGCCATTGGCTAGTCAATTTGTACATTGAAAACTTAATATTGATTGACACATAGTTAATGCCCCACCACGGTTATTAAAAAGTGCAGAATTAATGTTTCAATATATTTATTATACTGTATTTTTGAAAAGTGTTCAATCCGGAGACTGTAAACAGTAAGAGAGAAAAGTCTAGAAAAATTGAGTTAGTCACAATTTCTGCTCCGATATCAAAAATACAACATGTCGAGAAATGTAAAGTGCTAGATTTCATTTCGGAAATGGGCAGAGCCTAAGAGTGTTGCTTGAATGTCTTACTTATATAGTAGGCGACTTTAAAACATTTGAGAATTTAGCATAGTTTAGCGAAATCGTTTTTAGAGTTACTAAATACGTAACCGCATTAATAGTAAAAAATATCGTGCATTATGAATGTTATTTCCGCTTTGATTTGTTTCTAAAAAATATCCAGTATAACCGAATTAAGGGAAAATTTTAATCCGCTCTAAAATCGGTGTATTACAATTTGATAAGTTTTATTAGCGGGTGTATATTAGAATGAGGGAAAATGATTGTTTGAAACTAATTACGCTCCTTAATAAATTAATTCTGAATGGAGCGGTAGAGTGAAACTAACAAAATTTGAGCTGAAAAACTTTAGAGGTTATCAGAAAGCGACAATAAATTTTGAAAATTTTTCTACAATTGTTGGAATAAACGATGCTGGGAAATCTACAATTTTTGAGGCACTGGATATTTTTTTTAATAATACAAAATTTGATGGGTCTGACAGAAATATAAAACATCCAGATCAGAGTGTGGAACTCATTGCACATTTTAGTGAGCTACCTGCAACAATTAAAATTGAAACTGTAGATACAGATATAAAGTCCGAATTTTTGACATGTGACAATGAATTTGTGTTAAAAAAAGTCTTTGAAACAAAATCGTCAAAATTTTCTGAGTTTGTTGTTGCGAGTATGCCTGATGTTGAAAATATCGAAAAAATTCATTCTTTAAAAATTAAAGATTTAAGACAAAAGATATTAAATCTAAACATTGAGTTGCAAGATGTTGATAAAAGAGTTTCATCTGAATTGCGTCATGCTATTTTCGAAAACCTACAAAAGAATAATAAGTTAGTCATAAAAGATGTGGAATTGAAGAGTGAAGATGGTAAAAGCATTAGCGAATCTTTACACAAAGAGCTTCCATTTTATCAACTTTTTAAAGCAGATCGAGAAAATTCCGATGGTGATAACGAAGTTCAAGATCCTATTAAAGCTATTGTAAAATCAACGTTGTCGACAAACATCGAATTACAAAAGAAACTAACAGATGTTTTTGAGCAAGTTAAATTAGAAGTCACTAAGTCAACAGATGCCACTTTGGACTTGTTACAAAGCATGAACACAGATTTAGCAAATACTTTAAGTGCTGATTTTGCATCGCCTAAATGGGAATCTCTCTTTAAACCTTCACTATCAACAGACGAAAGTATACCATTGAATAAAAGAGGTAGTGGTGTAAGACGCCTAGTTTTGCTAAACTTCTTTAGAGCGGAAGCAGAGCGTCGATTTGAACAAAGTTCAGCTGCCAACATAGGTAACATAATTTATGCTTTTGAGGAACCCGAAACAGCTCTGCATCCAAAATTTCAAAGAATGTTATTAGATTCGTTCGAGGATATGGTAAATACTCCTGGCGTCCAAATTATGATTACAACTCATAGTCCTGAAATTGCAAAGAGTGTTCCTAGTACAGGTGTTAGCCTTGTTAAGAGAGACAATATAGGTGACGCTCATATTTGTTCTGGACAAGACGCTATCTCAAATATTGTCGAACAACTCGGTCTCATGCCTGATATAAAGCTTTATGATGATCAATTAAAAGTTTTAGTTGTTCTGGAAGGTCATACTGATGTTAAATATTTTGAAAATGCTTATAAATCACTTAGTAAAAAAAGCCCAGCTGAACAAAATAAAGTTGCATTCATGTTTGGAGGTGGGAAGGCTATAGTTCAATATCTTAATTTGAATTATATTAAACAACTAGATCTCAAGAAAAAGATAGTACTTGTTGACGGTGACCAATCAGGTTCTAAAGATCTGGAGAAAATTGGAAATGATGCTTACAAAATTCAACTGAAAAAATCTACAATTGAATTTTATTTACCATATGACAATATTCAAAAAATAGTTAATAAAAGCAAACAGTTATCTCTTGAGTGTTCTGTTGAAGATTTCAATATAGGGGCTGATCATTCTAAATTCAGTTCAGGAATCAAAAGAATATTAGAGCGCTTTAACGTATACAGTGATTATGATGTAAATGATTTACCAAAGGACAACTTATCAGAAATCACTAGGATAGTTTCTGAAATTGATTCTTTCATATAGCTGTAAGAGTTATATATTATTGATTAGGTAATTAAAACATGGGAACCATTCCAAAAATAGCTTTAAGTAAAAATCAAATTCAAGAAATAGATTCTTTTAGCGTTGCAATGATTGGAAATCATCGTAATTATCGTAGTGGCGGACAACTACACCGAACTGAACATCAAATATTCCTTGACGACAAAGTAGGTAAAACTGCTGAATTCATCCTTTATAGGTTTCTAAAATTAAATGGACTGATAGTATCAAAACAACCAGATTTACATGTTTATCCTTTAAGCGAGTGGGATGCTGGTTTTGATTTAGAAGTAACTACTAGTAAAGGAAAAAAATGGCGAATTGATGTAAAAAGTTCTGGGCCAAAGGCACACAATCTGATGATAGAAAGAAAAGATTGGTCAGTCTCTGCTGATGGGAACAAATACAAATTGAAAAAATTATCTTCAGACCTTACACCTTCTTTTTGGTTTGCGGTTAACGTTGATTCAGATATGAAGAGTGGTACTATACACGGATATATACCTCAGCAGCTTCTTATAAATGCTATAAAGGATGCAGAAAACCATCATACTTATTTCCAGGGACAGAATATTCCAGGAACCAACCGAGATTTGGACGCGGATAATTACATCTGGGGATATGAAGAGTTATGGGATCCTATAAATTTCCTTAAATATTATAAAAATAATTAAACAGTTAGTTTATTTATGTGCTAATTAGGTAGCAAGGTTTGCTACTTTTTTTTTTGAAATGTAGTAAAATTAATACTTGTTGTAAAACAAAAAAATTAAAAAAGGAGGATTTGGCATGAAAAATGACATCGTTAGCTTTTTCGCCGGGGTCGGCGGAATTGATTTAGGGTTTGAAGATGCAGGTGAGTATCGTACAGTCTATGCAAATGAGTTTGATAAAAATGCGCAACATACTTTTGAGACAAACTTCAAAAGTCGTGGAACTTATCTTGATCGACGAGATATTAAACAAGTTGATGCAAAAGAAGTCAAAACAGAAGCACCAAATGCAAGTGTACTCCTCGCCGGGTTCCCTTGCCAGCCGTTCAGTATTGCAGGTTATCGTCATGGATTTGAGGATAATCGTGGAGATTTATTTTTTGAAACACATCGTATCATAAAATTTTTACAGCCCAAGGTTATCTTTTTAGAAAATGTAAAAAATCTTGTGACGCATGACCATGGTAATACATTTAAGGTAATTCGTGAATTTCTTGTTCATTCGGGTTATTACATTAAATGGAAAGTTCTTAATGCTAAGGAATATGGTAATATTCCACAAAATAGAGAACGTATTTACATTGTTGGTTTTAAAGACAAAAAGGCATTTGATAATTTTAATTTTCCAGAAAAAATTGATTTAACAACTAAACTATCTGACATTATTGATTTTGATGCGAAAATTGGTGAAATTACGAAATTCGGAGACTTTTTAGAAGACAAGTTCTTTTATAAAGAGGATAAACAAACTTTTTATCCTCAACTGGTGGAAGCCATGAACAGTTCAGAAACAGTTTATCAATGGCGACGTCAATATGTTCGAGAGAATAAATCAGGTGTTGTGCCTACATTGACAGCTAATATGGGTACTGGTGGTCATAATGTGCCATTAATTCGCACTCATCATGGGGATATTAGGAAGCTCACACCTAGAGAGGCGTTTAATGCGCAGGGTTATCCCGAAAATTACAGTTTACCTGTAGATGAATCTATGGGTGCTTTGTACAAGCAAGCTGGAAATTCTGTTGTCGTTCCTGTGATTACACGCATAGCTAAAAACATCAACAAGGCTATAGAATCGTTGGCTACAGATGTTTCATTACCAAAAACAGATGATAAAGTAGCTTTGGTTTACACCAAAATGAACGGTCGTATGGCCGGTGAGTCCTTCACCATTGATTGGTATGACGACAAATCAACTGCTATCAAGGATGATAGTCATTTTAATAGAAAAAAAGAGTTACCTATTTTTGAAAATGATGACTTTTTCAATGCTATAAAGCACGGTGGAAATTACGAGTTTTATTCAATAGTTGGTTGATATATCTTGAAAGCACTATTCGGTGGAATGGTGTTTTTTTAATATACATAGGTATAATAGAGATAAGCTTACAAATTTGTAATGAGGTTCTCTATGTGGAATGCACTAAATCAAGATAATAAAAATCAATATAAACTATTAATGACTAATTTCGCCTCTTTAAGTGAGGCTTTTGCTCAAAAAAGTAGTGGCGAAAATATGATTATAGCGCCAATCATCAACTCGAAATTTCAAGAAGCGTCTTTCAAAAAAGCGTTCAATGCAACAATTGAGGACATTGGTAACTCATCATATGATGCTTCAGTGAAATTATCCGACGGCTCAAAATACATCATCGGTATCAAATCATTTGGCGTGAAATCAGGATTTCAAAAAATAGCTCAATTCAAAAAAGATAGCCAACAAGATGAGTGGGGAGCTATTATTGAAAGAATTAAAAAAAGAAATCAAAACGGTTCCAGCGATGAAGATGTTGATGACTACTTAGAATTAGCAAACAATATCGCTGTTCTTAGAAACAAACGAATTTCTTCGTCTAAAGGGCAATTACAGGGTTTTGATTTTGATAGTGAAGTCGAAGCAGTATATCACGTTTTAATGCCCTCTGGTGCTATTAGTAAAAATCAACAAAATGACGAGCCATATATACTTGTTGGCGAAACTGCTTACAATAGTATTGATATTGATTATTTGAAGATTATTGGACCAACTAGTCCTCGTATGTTGCAAAATTTTCAATTCACCGATGGTAAGCATCTTTATCAGTATAATTCAGCAGACAGCCAATTATTAATGTCATTTAAAGGTCATACGGGAAATGGAAGTAGCAATGAAGATATAGGTATTGAAAAATGGCCAGTTAATTATGTCGAAGATCCTTTCAAATTGTTTGCGAATTTAAATTCTGAAACAACCAAGACCTTTTCTGATAATGTTGTCCAGTCAGTAACTATCATGATTAAAATAGAACGCAGGTCAGGATTTAATGCATGGTATGGAGCTCCCAAAAATAAATTAACAGTGGAAAGCGTAAAATACAGACAAGTAGTTGAACTAGCAAAAAAATGTAAAAAATTACCTTCTGATTGGCTATCTATTTTTAAAAAAGTGGCGCTAGAAGATTTCAAGTCTAATAATGATAAAATATTGAGGGAACAATTGCGCGATTATTTAATAAATTGCTTGGCTCCAAATTCTGAACTCTTTGAACATACTACTACTGCCCTTTGGAGAAATTACAAGACTCCTTATGAAGTTTACATTCCCCTTCCAAATTCAAAAAAATTTAATGATGAATATCCAGATTTTTTTGTTAAAAACGGTGGATTGTTAAATGGTAAAACTTTAGTAAGTTCGAAGAATAACAGAACTTTTACAATGGAATTTTTGCCTTCAGAAGAAAAAATGCAAATGTTCATAAATCAAGACAATGGAAAAGCTATTCAAAGTTTGAACTCTCAATTCATTTTTGGAAAATGGGTTTTAAAAAAGGTTTTCCAGCTAAAAGATCGTGAATTACTAACAACAGATACACTTGATGATTTAGGTATTAATGCTATTACGTTCACAAAATATGATGACAATCGTCCGTTGTCAATGAAATTTACTTACGTAGATTCAAATAACTTGCCAAAGGATTTATGGAAATAAATATTACTGCTCAAAACGTCTATTATAGGCGTTTTTTTAAATTAATTATAATAGGAGAAATAAAAAATGGTTAATAAGTTTGGTAGTTTATCACTACAAGGAAAAAGTATCGGAAAGCTCACATTTGCTGGGCGAAATTTAGTTGGTGCGAATGCTGATGTGGCAGTGGTAATGTTGAATGTGAATAACACATTGAATACTGAAAACGTCACACCACAGGCTGGTTTTGATTTTAGTATAGCTTTTGGTACACCGCTAAAATTGATCGATGCAAAAATTATTGCTGGTACTGCTCGCAGTAACCAAAGAAATGGCGCTCGTGTCGCCACTAAGACAGGTACTTTGTTGACTATGTCTGATACATCAACAGACACTTTACCAGAAGAAGATTATGATGCCGTATTCGTATCAGGTAAAGACAAAACAGTTCACGGACGTGTTCGAAGTGCTGATGCCTTTGATAGCCACGATTTAGTCTTGTTTAGGGTCACACCTAATTACAAAACTGACAATCGTGGCGAAGTTGCTCGTGATGATTACGATGAACCAATCATCTCAAATTATCAGTTCAATTTTATCCAACAAAGCAAATCAGGCGATGTTGGCAATGATGATAACATTGTCCGTATTTTGGTTGACCCAGCAGAAAGTGAACGCTTACAAGCTGGTTTGAAGCCAGGGGACAAGTTAGTACCACAAGGTTTGAAATTTGCGTTTGCTGGCAATGATGCTACTGATTGGACGGTGTATGCTGATACGTTAGTTGCACTTGATGAAAAGGCAACAGACAAGCCAGCATCAAATCAAAGTAAGACAACTACTAACCAAGCTGACAAAGCAAAAGGTTAATAGCTATATAATATAGTAGAAAGGTTCAAGGCTGATTAAACAATCGGTCTTTTTAAGTTGTTACAATGGCACAGAAATTACTTTATTTTAGCTTTATGTTTGGGGTTTGGCTCGTTTATGTTGGGTCTATGTTCCCTATATTTTTGCTCTTTATGAGTTGGGGTCAATCACTACATGTCGCTATGATAGTAGCTAGTGTGCTGACCTTTTTATTTATTATCGTTCAACGAACCTTTAGAGGTTTACATTTAATCAATCAATTACAAAAGAATATTTGAGAGAAAGGATAAGCGCTAAATAATAGCGCTTTTTTTATTTAAAAATTATGGAAAATTCAAAAACGTATAAGTTGTACAAGTCAGGCAAATTGTGGGTAATCGGAGCTGTTGCAGTAGCTGGTGTTGCTGTGAGTGCTAACACCACACAAGTAAGCGCTGATACAGTTTCAAATGCTGACACACAAGCAGTGAAAACCACTGATACTAAGCAAGATGACAAGCAAGTGCAATTGACTGCTTCATCAACTGATACCACTACGGACAAGGCGACAACTGATGATGCCACTAAATCTGCGACTGTTTCTTCAACTGCCGAAAAAAGCACAGTACCAACAACTGCTGGTTCAAGTGTGACACAAGACCAAGCAAAAGATGCCGTCGATAAGGCACAAGATACAGTCAAGAATGATGCGGACACTGCTTCAAAAGCTGGCGTTGATGTGACCACTGGTAAGACCACTGATGTCACAATCAATGATGACAATGCTTCATCAAAAACAAATGAAGTCTTATCTGATTTGAATAAGCAAGACCAAGCTGTTAAAGATGCTACGGCAAAACAACAAGCTAATGATCAAGCCTATGACAAGGCAACAACTGATCAAAAAGACGCTACGACAAAGGGACAGGCTGATATTGACAAGTCAACTTCTGATTTAGATAAAGAAGTTGACAATGCCAAGCAGGCAGGAATTGATGTCAGTGTTGAAGTGTCAAAGACTGCTCCAGAATACAAGTCATTGAAAGGACTTGAAGGACAAGATTTGTTAAACGCAATGGCTTATAACATTGACTTGTACAATAAAGCGATTGCGGACGGTGTGGCAACTCAAAATCAAGACGCACAAACATTGGCTAAGTTGACGGCTGAATATCAAAAGCAAGTCGCTGATTATCAAGCCAAAAAGGCAGCCGTTGACAAGGCAAACGCTGATAAAAAAGCAGCTTATGACAAAGCTGTTGCCGAGTTTGAAAAAGCGGTTAATACCGAAATTAGTATGAGTGCTAAGACACAAACGGACGCTTCAAGTGGTCAATACAAAACCTTTATGACTTCTACTGTTAATCAAAAGACAGGCGAATTTACGCTTGAACATGATATGAATGACGGTGTGCATGTGATTGGTCATGGTGTTTTGAAAGGTAAGGTCAATTGGAAAGTTGTTGCCAATGGTGACGGTTCAGAAACAATCACCGTTTCATCAATTGAGTTGTACTCATACACCTATACCAACTATTATCAAAACTCGGCTGTTAATCAAAACATTAACTTCCATGTTTATGATTTGAATGGTAAGGAATTGTTCTCTGTTTATCATGACGGCAATACGACCTTTACTAAGAACATCAACTCAACGACTGCAATTAACAAGACGTTTACTTTGGCACCGAATGCGACAAGTTCGGCTATTCAATTCCTAACCGTTGATGATAACTGGATATGGAATACTCATGGTCAAGTTGATTGGCAGATTAAAAATACCAATGTCGCACCAAAGTCACCTGATTATGAACAAGAGCCAACAGCACCAGTTGCCCCAAAGGCAAGTGTTCATAAGATTACTGTAGCCGATATGCCAAATGCTGATAAGCCACAGGTACAAAAGGTTGATGTGCATTATTACAACATCAAGAAGACACCTAAGGTTGAAAAGACTTCAACACCAGCCACACCAAAGGCAGTTGAAACGGCAAGTATTTTGCCAACGACACACGCTAATGAAAATCAAGGTGGCGTATTGTTGAGTGCATTGGCAGGGTTAGCTAGTCTTGGTTTGGCTTTTGGTATCTCTAAAAAAGGTAAAAAGCAAAACTAATTTAAAAACTGATCTCGTGACGTTATCACAGAATATAACCAAATGGGGTGTGAAGCCCAATCATATTAAATTGTTAGGAGACAATATTTATGTTGCAGAAACAACTTTTAATCGCAGGTTCAGTGCTTGGTGCTTTGGCATTAGGTCATCAAGCGGTCAACGCTGATACTGTACCAACAACAACTGATACTAGTACAGCACAATCAGTACAATCAGTGCAAGCCACATTACCTACTGTTAAAGCAGTAGTTTTAAGTGCTACTGATGTCTCAACAAGCGATGCCAGTTCAACGGTAGATGACGGCACAACAGTTGACAATGGTGGTGTCCCAAATGATGACGGTACGAACACTGATAATGGTGGCGGTTCTACATCAAATGATGACGGCACCAATACCGACAATAGTGGTGGTTCTTCATCAAATGATGATGGCACGAATACGGACAATGGCGGTGGTTCTTCATCAAATGATGACGGTACAAACACTGATAATGGCGGTAGTTCTAATTCATCGGATAATGGTGGCGGTTCAAGCTCATCAGATAACGGTGGTAGTTCTTCATCAAGTGATAATGGTGGTTCTTCATCAAGCAATAATAATGGCGGTTCAAGCTCATCGGATAATGGTAACACGTCTCATGTTGTGCCTGTGACACCTGACAACAATGGTAACGTTGTCAACGTACCAACACAAGTCGCTAGTGATGCTGGTGTATCAAGTGCTGTGAAAGCCTATAATCAAGCACTTGCAGATAATGGCAAAGATGCTTCAAATGAAAAGGTGGTACAAGCAAAAGAAAATTTGGATAAAGCAATTGCTAAAGCATTACCAAAGACACATGCCACAGAAAAGGCATCAATGGGTGGTAGTGGTATCTTGGCATTGGCAATGTCTGGTTTAGTTGCTTTAGGTGGTTTGATTTACAAGCGTAAGCATCTATAAGACAACAAAAAAGCCACTGTTGCCAGTGACTTGGTTAGGTTGAATATTGATAACTTTAATTTTGCTTACTTTTATGTAATGCGCCTAACCAACAGTTAGTATAGCACATAATGACATTGAATTTAAATAAGCCACTGTTACCAGTGACTTGGTTAGGTAGAGTGAATGTTTTTAATTTAGAAAACACATAGTTATTTTATGTAAATTAAAATCTCTACCTGACAATTTATTAGTATAGCACAACAAAGGAAGGGGGTGAAACATGCGTGGTCTCCCAAAACTCAAAGTAAATTTTGAGTATGAAAAAAAACAAAAAGAAAAAGCAGTAAAAATTCCAAAAGCACATGTATATAATTTGAGCAAAGTACGTAAAATTGTTGTTGGTTTATTGATTATCTTAGTGCTTTATTTTGCTTATGTTTTAGTTCTAGCCAATGGTGTAGCGATTAAAAACCGTGAGTTAAGGCATAACATTACTAATCTCACAACCAGACTTGATAAAGCGAGTGCTGGGACAACAAGTTATAACCCAATTGTGGGGCAATACCTGGCAAACTTTTTGACTGCTTATTATACGTTTGATAAAACTAAATCTGATGCTTGGTTAGATAAGGTTACACCATATTTTGCTAAAAATGTCACGTTATCATCATCAACTAATACCGAAGATATGAAGCTGTTACAAGCTAAATTGAACGGTATTTTTACTGTGGATAGTATCAAAACGGCACAATATAATCTCACGATTGATAATGACGGTAAGCAAAACGCTATGACTGTTAATGTGCCTTATACACAAGATAATGATAAATTAACTGTGATTGGCTTACCTTATGTGGCTAATGAGATTGACAGTGTTGGTCAAGTGGGTAAAGCCAGATTTGATAAGACTGGTAAAACAATCAATGATGAAGCGATCACGACAAAGGTTCAAAAGTTTACCAAACAATTCGTGCAAAAATATGTCTCTAGTTCAACTAAGGATATGTCGTTGTTCATGAATAACCCTGTGGGCTTAGATAATGCAGTAGATTTGGTAAGTCTTGATGATAGCGATATTAAGGTGACTGGTTCAGTAGACAAGCCAGTTGTCACCACTAAAATCACAGTTAAAGTACATGGTTCAGATATTACACAAGTGCAGACTATTTACTTAGAACTAAAAAAGCAAAATTCAACGTATTTTGTCACAAAGTTTTTACAGGCTTAGAAAGGGGGTATCAGATTGGACTTTTATAATTCAATTAAACCTTTATTGTTAGTTGGTACAGTTGTTATTGCTGGTGGACGTGCGTTGATGCATTATGGCAAAAATGAATCTAAAGATATGTGGATGTCAATTTTTATTGGTGCATTAGTGTATTTCTTCGTCAATGGACCGCAAAATAGTTTACAGGCGTTTAGTGGTATTTTGAATGCTTTGCTAAATTGGGTTAAGGGTATTGGTGGTTAACATGTTTAATTATCGACGAATTTATATCAATTCAGCCAAGTTTAGCAAAATTGGCAAAGGCATGCGATTACCGATTATGGTTGACACAAGATTTTTGTACTTGTTCTCAATCACGTTAATCATCACGGCTTTCATTAGTTATGTCTTAGGTTGGTTTCACATGCAGTATCTTAGTTTAGGGTTTGGGTTAATCATAGTCAGTGAAATAGCTGTTTACTATTTAGACCGTCAACTCAAAAAAAATAATTTGCCATTTGAAACAACAATCAGATATTTATTAACTTATGTTTGGCATTTCTGGTTTCGGAAAAATCAATTGTATCAGGGAAAGCGTGTTAACAGTAATTCAAAGCAGTACATGATACTGTAAGTAAAAAAATTTTAAAGAGCATGGTTAAACATGCTTTTATTAAGGCATCGTCAATCAAGTGATAGGGCAAGCTGGGGCAGTACCAGCAGATGCGTAAGAAATTCAAAAAACCAATGAGAAAGGTGGTGTGTTAAAATGGACATATTGAAATCAGAATTTGAGAGAAGTTATATGTCAGATAATCAAAAAAATGCTAGAAACAAAAAAGTGCTTTATGGAATTATTGCTCTATTGGGTGTGGTCATTATTGTATTAGGCATTTATGTGTACAATCTATCTAATAGTAGTACAACGACAATTGTAACTGCGCCCACAAAATCTGTTAGTTCAGAAAAAGCATCATCAAGTATCAAAAAATATGTTGAGGGTAAAGATTATAAAATCACTTATAGTAACACAAATTTGATTGATAAAGCTACTATACAAAAAGGTTTAAAAGCAAGTTATTTAACAGATATAAATGATTTAATGAATACTGATGAGCAGACCGGTTCAAATATGGCGAAAATCGAAGTCTACTATAATAAAGATAAGAATTTGTTGGTTGAGCGCTTGTTTAAGAACGGGTATAAAGATAATCAACCAACACAAACAGTTGGTTATGATTTACAAAAGCAAGCTATGAATTTGGATAAGACTTTTGGAAATGATTATCTTAATCAACCACTGGTTTATACATGGGAAAAATTAACTAAATGATTTTAGATAGGACATTTACAAATTTGTAGATGTTTTTTATTTTTGATCCATTGAACTTTATTGAGAATATTTTCTAGAAATTGCTATACTATAATTAAACAGTTGAGAGAGAATGGGATAATATGAAAAAAATTGATGAGGAAAGTAAGGTATCGTTTGCTTTAGGAATTGCCGTTATTTTTGCATTAGGTATTTTAACTTTTGCATTTAGTGGTCGTGCATCTGCTGATACTGTTGTATCAAAATATCAAGTGGGAAATGTAGTCAGAATAGCCAACAATGCTTGGTCAGAGACAAACGGTTATACACTAATCAATCGGCATAATTGGTATGGAACAGTTGTATCAAAAACACCAAAAAAATATAGTAATTCATCATGGCAATATAAAATTGTCTACCCTAATGGCTGGCATAATGACTATGTGGCAGAACAAGATTTAACTACGATACCTAATTCAAAGTTTTCTGTTGGTAGTGTTGCCAGAATAACTAGTAATGCTTGGTCAGAAACAAACGGTTACACTTTGAGAAATCGTCAAAACTGGGTTGGTACTGTTGTTTCAGCTACACCAAAGCCTTATAGTAATTCAGCTTGGGTTTATAAAATTCAATATCCTAATGGCTGGCATAGTGATTATGTAGCTGAACAAGATGTAACTAATATTCCGAATGCTCGATATAAAGTTGGCGATACGGTCAAAATTGCCGGTAATGCTTGGTCAGAAACTAATGGTTATTCGTTGGTTAATCATCAAAATTGGATAGGTACTGTTGTTTCTGCTACACCAAAAGCTTACAGTAATTCAGCTTGGCAATATTATATTCGTTATTCAAATGGTCAACATAACGATTATGTCGCAGAACAAGATTTGAGTACAAGCAGTTCTAATACTAATACCACAGTTGCCAACAAGCCAACCTATTTTTCACAATTAGATAGTCGTTGGTCTGGTGTTAGATTTAGGCATACAACAATCGGAACAGACGGTTGTGTGCCCACCAGTTTAGCTATGGTTTTGAAAGGCTCTTATGGTCTTAATGTTGACCCTGTGAGTGTTGCTCAAAAAATGGCGCCAATGAATTCATGGTATGCTGGTGCATCAGGTCAAGATTTAGTGAAAACGGCTAAAGCATACGGACGTTCTGTTGAAGAAATTAGTGATAAAAATAGAGCGATTGCCGTTTTGAAATCAGGTGTACCGTTAATTATGTATGTTAACGTTGGCATTGGGCATGCAGTGGCGGTTTATGGTTATAACAACGGTCAAGTTAATACTTATGATCCCTATAACTGGAAATTCTACGGTTCTGTTAGTTCATTTGATGCTTTGTGGAACAACCCAAGTGTTGATTATAATATGGACTGGGACGCAGGAAGACCAGTTTTTGCAATTAGATAATGCAATAAAAGAATAGTAAAAGACAAGACATTTACAAATTTGTAAGTGTTTTTTTATTGCATCAAGAAAGGAAAATGATGAAAAAATCAATTATATTATTGCTCGTGATTGGGTCAATGTTTAGTTCACTGGTAGTTAGTAGCTTTATGATTGCGCCACAACATGTCTATGCGTTAACTTATGATTCTAAAGAAATAAAAGAAGCAAAACGTGAGTCCGATAAGGAAGCATTGGAAAAAGATAAGGCGGACGGTAAAGCAGTTAATGAGGGCACAACCCAACCGACACATACTGAAAAAGAAATTAAAAAATATCTCGCTCAAAATGATATTGATTGGGTTAATAAAAATATTTCAAAAAACTTCACGGCTTACTATCAATCAGGCTCGTTGACAGATTTAGGTTTAAGTTCAGCGCATCTTGTAGCTAGCTTGTTTATGTCATTAAATCTCTATATCATCTATCCATTATTTGATACGGCTTTATCGAAAATGTTTGATTTAACTAACATCACGCAAGGGATCAATGATATTTTCTCAAACGTCCAACAATTTACCAAACAAACATGGGCTGGTGAAGTCTTTAAGCAATTATTGTATACCGCTTTCGGTTTAGGGCTTGTTTGGGTGTTTATTCAAAGTGTCAAAAGTGGTGCAGGTTTAAAAGCAATTTTATCGGTTCTGTTAGTAGCGATTATAGGTAGTGCTTGGATAAGCGCTGGTGGTACAGTCTTAACAAAAGTTAATCAATTTACGTCCACTGCTCAAACAGCTATGTTCACTGAAACTGCAACTACCGGTGACACTTATTCCAATACCGATGATTTTCAAAGTAAAATTCGTGGTGTTTTTTTTGATAAAGCGGTTATTCGTCCCTATACACTAGCGAACTTTGGAACAACCAGTTTAGATGCCAGTGAAAAAGACGGTTCTTATCGTTTAATTGGTGGTAAAGCCGATAGTGATGTGATTGATGCATTAGCTAAATCAAACGATTATCTCTCTAAGGACGGTGGCGAAGAATGGTATCAAGCATCTGTCGGTCTTATGGCGCCAATTATGTCACTAGCTTATGGTGTACCATTGTTGATGATTGGGGTATTTAATTTGATATTGCAATTAGGGGCAATCTTGCTTTACTACTTGTCTCCATTTACAGTTTTACTTTCTCTGCTACCACGCTTTTCAAACAGTGCTTTAAAAACTGGTTTAAGTGCGTTAGGTTTGTTATTCGCAAAAATCGGACTACTATTTGGCATCATGTTTGTCTCATGGGTTGGTACAGTAACTGACACGATTGTACCAGTTACAAATAGTCCTAGTGCCTTACTTAATTCAATTGTGTATATCGTTTTAATGGTTGTGCTTTGGAAAAATAAATCATTCCTAGTCCAAACGGTAACTGGTTCATCAATGGCAAATCAGGCTTTGAACAAAATTCAACTCACACAGGCAGGACAACGTGCAATGTTAGCTGGTAGTGAAATGGTCAACTCAACTAAACATGGCTTAGAAAATGTCAAAGGCTTTAGTGGTCGTCATGCTAAAGACAAATCAAAAGACAAGTCAAAAGGTAAAGATGATGATTATGATGAAAATCGTGATAGACGTGGCAATGCACCTGATGAGCAAGAAATGCGTGAATTAGAAGAGCAACGCAGACAAGAACGTGCGCAACGTTTAGCTGACGAAGAAGAACGTCAACGTCAAAGAGATGCTGATGAAGAAAATATTGATCCTGCTAGTCCTGACGATGAAAATTACATTGATAGGCGTGGTCATGGCGATGATGACGATTTGCCAACTTATACCCGTACACCTTATCTCATTAAAAATCACGACAATACCGATAGTCACACAAATGGTTCTAATGAGCCTGACAGGTCGTTTAACCGTGGTCGAGTATTAGATGATGAAAGCAGTGAAAAGTTGGCTGAAAAGAGACGTGAAGCACGTTCACAAGTTTTGAAGTCTAGTGCTAAACCAGCTACACCAAAATCAGTATCAGAAAATGACGATAAATTGCAACATCGCAATTTTGATGAAGCGGTTCATCATCA
>NZ_VJYC01000017.1:0-36653 GCF_030400235.1 Leuconostoc sp. UCMA20149 | reverse complement strand
AAAATTAGTCCCTTGGACAAAAAATTACGTTTTCATGTAAGAAAATGAAAACGTAATTTTTTTTTGGAAAAGACTTGCATTATCCTCATATCATGTATACAATATATCCATAGATAATTAAAGTGAACAAACAGAAGGGGAAAATATGAAATTTTGGAAAAGTGCTGAATGGGAGAGAATTAGTAAACTCCGCGGTCTGAAGTTATTATTAGTTGGAATAGCTGTTATTCCAAGTATTTATGCGGTTATTTTTCTTTCCTCTCTCTGGGATGCATATGGAAATGTAGATAATTTACCTGTTGCCATAGTCAACAAAGATCGAACATCCGAAATTAACAACAAGGATGAAAATTTAGGACAAGATTTAACTAATAAATTGATTGAAAAAAAGGCATTAAAATTTAGCACGGTGTCTTCAAAAGAAGCTTCCAAAGGCTTGAAAAGTGGGAAGTATTACATGACACTGACGATACCAGAGGACTTTACAAAGAATGCCGGTACGTTGTTAAGTTCAGATCCCAAGACTTCACAAATTATTATTGCCCATAATACAGGTCAGAGTTTTATTGCCGAAAAGATGACCGCGTCTGCTGCTACAAAAATCCAAGCCACTGTCAACAAATCATTACAAAAGGTTTATAACAAAACTATTTTATCAGCGATCACTTCCTCTGAGAGTGGGTTGAAGTCAGGTTCTGACGGAGCGTCAAATTTGGACCAAGGTCTTGGCAAATTAGCTGATGGCGGCAATAATCTCAGTGATGGTGCTAAAACATTAACCACTGGTGCATCATCTCTGAAAAATGGATTATCTCAATATACACAAGGGGTTTCACAGGCAAATAGCGG
Source organism: Leuconostoc sp. UCMA20149 (assembly GCF_030400235.1). Classification (NCBI taxonomy): domain Bacteria; kingdom Bacillati; phylum Bacillota; class Bacilli; order Lactobacillales; family Lactobacillaceae; genus Leuconostoc; species Leuconostoc sp. UCMA20149. Next base: position 35,804 of record NZ_VJYC01000017.1, on the reverse strand, counting down.
CACAAATAGTTTGGTCAGTGGTACGGTTTCTGCAGCAAATGGATCCACCGCATTAGCTAATGGCACTGGACAATTAGCCAGCAATATGTCGCTGTTAGAATCGGGCAGTCGGCAGATTGCACTTGGTGCGCAACAATTAGCCGACCAGCTACAAAAGATTGGTAATGAAATTAGCAACCAGCAAAAAGCAAAAACAAGCGACCTAACTAAACTTGAAAATGGTTTAGAAGATTTATCAGATTCTCTTTCGACTCTGGATAAATTGGAAATCCCCACAATTAGCATAAATCAGACACAATTAGAAGAGGATTCTGCAAATTTGACGTCTTCACTTGGTGCAACGGGCCAAGATGTTAAAAGTTTAAGCGAGTTGAGTCAAAATACAGAATTTAAGAACTTTCTTGCTAGTAATCCAGATTTTGCGAAGCAATATGCAGCCATAATGGATGGCTTGTCAAATAACGTACCAAAGAGCATCAAGGCAGCTGAGGGCATAAAAGGACAATTGGATAACTTAGATGCGGTTTTGCCAGAATTAAACGCGCTGCAAAAAAAACTGTCTTCTTTTAAGGTCCAAGCAAAAGCGGGTTCCTTAGCTGCTGAGGTGGCAAAAAGCACTATTGAGACATTATCGGATAATTTGACAACTATCAGTCAAGGTTTACTTAACGACGCGGTACCAGGAGCACAAAAGCTTGCAAATGGTGCCGAGAATCTGAACGCCGGACAAAAAAGAGCAACTGCGGCTGTCAACCAATTAAATTCTGGGGCTGGTCAATTAGCAAGTGGCAACAGTCAGCTCGCTGTCGGAGCATCTCAACTCAGTTCTGGATTGAATCAATTGAATAATAATAGCGCTACTTTGAACAGTGGAGCAACTCAACTCCAAACAGGTTCTCATAAAATTAGCGATGGGTCGTCACAATTAGTTTCAGGATTGCAATCCGCACAGCAGGGAACGCAAACGTTAGCTCAAAAACTAGCTGAAGGCTCCATAAAGCTTTCTGTCATTAATAATAAAAACCGCAATGTCAATGCATTAAGCCAACCAGTAAAAAGTTCGCACCATAATCTCTCAACTGTTCAAAATAATGGTACAGGAATGACACCATATATGATGTCTGTAGGACTATTTGTTGGAATGATAACTTTCAGTGCGATTTATGATTTTGTTACTGTTGCAAAGCGTCCGCGAAACGGCTTCGCTTGGTGGGCACAAAAACAGGCAGTCAATGTACCAGTATGGATTGCACAAGCTCTGTTATTAACGACACTATTGTTACTAGTAGATGGTCTTGAACCTAAAAACATTCCACTGCTGTACCTATCCGCATTAATTGTAGCGTTCGCATTCAACCAATTTGTCCTATTATTTAGTACTCTATTTGGTAAACTAGGCTCTGGGTTAATGATTATTGCATTAGTTCTGCAACTGAGTGCTAGTGCTGGGTCATATCCTATTGAGTTGTCAAATGGTTTCTTTCAAGCAATACATCCATGGATCCCAATGACTTTCTCAGTTCATGCATTCAGAGAGGCAATTTCGATTGGCGGTAATATTACTGGTGACTTGATAGTTTTGCTATCAATTGGTATTATATCAATGGTATTAACATGGGGTGTATATCATTGGAAATTGAAGCATAACAACCTTATTTGGTCTCAAGATTAATAATCATGTTATTTACCAAGAGAAGATAGGTGGAAATATTATAATGAAAATGTCCAAAGCTGTTGAACAAAGTTTAGTTGTATTGGTCATGCTTGAACTTCAAACAGATCATGAACCCGTGAAAAGCTATCTACTTAGTGATCGTTTACAAGTTTCAGAGTCCTACCTTAAAAAAACAATGAGAAAGTTGGTTGTTGCAGGAATAGTAGATGCAATTGCTAGTAAAGAAGGTGGCTTCAAATTAGCTAGACCGACGGACAAAATTACATTACTGGACGTTTACGAAGCAATTGAAGGAGATGGCAGTTTTATTCATTCAACGCAGTTAGCAGATCGAATTTTTTTGAACCAACAGTCAGATAAATCTGTTGAAGATGTTCAAGAAGTTTTGGATGTTGCCATTGCTGACGTTCTGACAACTTTTAGTGCGGCCGAGCAGGATTTTAAAAAAAGGTTAAAGAGTTATACAATTGCAAATTTAATGCAAAATGTTGACTCAACACAATTTGGTGAAATTGATTGGCGCTAGCCCACTCCAAAAATTGTCATATAACAAGGTATTTATAGATTATATTTTTCGTACAGATAGTGTTTGAGTTTTGCCAAGCACCGATGAAAGAGGCGACATCTTATTTAGATGCCGTTTTTTTATGTCCAATATATGTCATGAATTAGAAAGGAATGTCATGAAATTCTATTTATCAATTATCGCAACAGGAATTGTTAGTTTTATGGGAGTATTAGTTGAGACGGCAATGAATATCACTTTTCCAACATTAATGAATCAATTTAAAATTGAACCAAATGTTGTTCAGTGGTTAACCACTGGTTATTTAGTTGCACTATCTATTTTGGTGCCAATGTCTGTGGTTTTAATAAAAAAGTATAAAATTAAATCTCTATTTATTTCCGCAATACTTTTCTTAGTTTTGGGTACTTTATTGGGTTCACTTGCTGTCAATTTTGAAATGTTGATAGCAGCACGTGCGTTTCAAGGGATTGGTACAGGAATTGCGCTACCATTGATGTACCATATTATTTTGACACAATCGCCTAAGTCAAAACTACCTATTATGATGGGATTAGGTGGGATGGCGACCTCGATAGCTCCAGCTTTTGGACCAGCATATGGCGGGTTTATGCTTCAGACATTTGGTTGGCGTTATATATTTGTTGGTTTGTTACCAATTATATGTTTTTCTTTAATTATCGGTATTTGCAGTATTGAAAGTCATGGAATTGAAGAAAGCTCAGATATCAAAATGCCTCTTAATACACTTGCTTATTTGATTGTTGCAGTTGTCTCTTTGTTTTTATTTTTGAGTCATTTTAAAATCGTATTTGTGGTTATCAGTATAATAGCATGGATTCTTTTTGGTATTACAAACAAGGTTCACAAACTTATAGAGCTAATTATTTTGAAACAAAGAAAATATACCTTACTACTGATTTCATTATTAACGTATCAGATGCTACTATTGTCAGTGGCATTTATCATTCCAAATTTTATTCAAATCAAAATGGGAATTAGCCCAATGCAGGCTGGTATGTTTATGATTCCAGGGGCCTTTGTTGGTGCAATTCTTGCACCAATTTCTGGAAATTTACTGAATAAGTTCAAAGAACAGTATGTTATCTGTTTAGGTACAGCACTAACAATCATTCCATTAATCATTATGATTTGTTACATTGAAATCTTATCCTACAATATATTCCTGTTGTTACATATATTAATGATGGTTGGTGTCGGTGTAACTTATACTAACTTAATGACACTATCATTGTCAAAATTGCAGGTCAATAACTTATCTGATGGCAGTGCAATTAATAATACTTTACAACAAATAGCCGGTGCTTTCGGTACTGTGATTAGCGCGCAAATATTAACGTTCTTTTTATCTAAGAACGAACAAATTGGTATTGTAACAGGTAGCAAAGTTTCATTAATCCTTATTAGTGTGCTGTTATTTATTTCTCTATTTGGCTCATTTAGCGCCCTAAAAAAGTAATTTTAAGGGACACACATTATTAGGTTAGAAAATAGGATCACTGCTGTCTAAAAAAAATTTGTACGTGACATAATATGCACGTAAATTATAGCAGTGGCGTTTACAACGCTACAGTTTGGTAAAAGCTCTGATTATCAGGGCTTTTTTTGTTATGAATTGTGATGACGCGGCCAATATATCATTAGTGCTAATGCAAGTGCCAGAATGAGAATAATTAGCACAAGCATTGCTAAGACACTTTTGATGCCAAAAGCAATAGCTAGACTTATCAAAATAATAAGTGGCAAATAAAAGTACCAATACGAAATCAAATGACCAACAAATATGATACTCAAATACAGGATGGTGCCAATGATGTGGCCGAACAGCCAAAATAGAAACATTGCTAATAAACATAAACAAAAGATTAACATGATAGGTTCCTCCTAATCAGAGAGTTGTGTGAGACAAAGTGAAAAAAGATCTTTTGTCACTGAGGGATAGTTCAATAGATTCTTAATACCAAAGTGCGTTTGGGTATAAGCACAGACCAGATAACCAAAATACCAGTCATGACCTGATTCACTCAGACCATCCGGGTGGTCAACAAAAAGACGTTGCAACCGCTTTAAAATACGCGGGCCAAAAATAGCATCGTCAAAGATTGCTTGTGCTAAACCTGGGTAGATATATTGGCCATTGCTCTCTAAAATGACTAACCCGTTGGCATTAGAAGTTGTAGACAATGTTTTAGTTGTGAGTTTTGACATGAGTTTTCTCCTTATGGGACAGGTGACCAGTATCAATCCAGCTACGCGTCGCTTTATAAGCGGACTGCTTGAAAGCCAAGCAAGCTAAGACATAAAAGCCAGCCAGGGTGAGCAAGACATACAGCATCGTGCCATTGATGACCATTAATAAAATATCCACACTGATAATTGTTGCGGCAATAGAAGTGATAAGGTTGGTAATTCGATTCATAGTAGTTCTCCTTGATTATGTACGCACCAGGCAGAAACTTTTTCCTGTTGGCCCTGCCTGTGATTGGTGTGTTATTTCGTTTTGACGAAGAACATGGGGACACAAGCAGCGCAGAATACAAGGGTGAGCGTAGCGAATTTACGAAGCCCTTGTATTCTGTGCTAGTGCTTGTTGCTGTGGTATCATCACCACAGCTTACAAGTCACTGGTTGTGGCACAATGTTTGACTCAAAGCGAAGTGGCACCCAAGAGCTTGGCAGGACTAGCGTAGCGTGTTTGATCCCGCTTGCGGGTCTGGGGAACACGGCAAAAGATTTTTACCGCACATCATCTTCACGCGCAATTATAATCACACCGACTAGGTAATATAAAATATAGACCAGCATGGCAATTAGCATGAGAAGTTTAAAAACGAATACACCCATAAACACACTCCTATCTGTGATTAAAATTCCTCGTAGTCCGTTGTCTCTTGTTTGTACTCAGCACTGATTTCTCGTAAATCTAAATCATCTGCTCCTAAAATCACTTTTTCATCAAAATAGTGACGTTTACCAATTTCAACAGCTTGGGTCAGTTTCTGCTCATCTGTGAGTGTATCAGGGACATTAACTGCCACTGCTGTTCTAACCAATGTTTCCATATATTTAACGTTGACGATTGCCATATTATTCTCCTTAAATTGTGGTTCTTAGAGTAACGTGTTTACCCTCAGCCAATTCTTCCGTGATAAATGCACTTAATCGCAGTGCTTCATCATCTGATAAATCAATTTCGCCACTGTCGTTGCTAGTGGACTCACTGACATGAATTTCACTACCGCCCATAGGGAATTCATCAGACCATGAAAAGTAACGTATGGCTATATTTTCAATGACCTCATCATTCATTGTCATCTTCCTCCTGTTGGTTTTTCGTGTAGTAGGTTAGTCCATTTTCTTCAACTTGTTTGAACATTTGGATAAAGTCCTTATCAAGGATATTTTTCTTTTTTTTCAATTCAAACTGTGACCAAGTAAATTCCATTGCTTGATATTGACTAGGCGTAATACTGCTAGGTTTTACTTTGGTATCAAGACACAACATAGCTTGATAAAACAACTTTGGACTTTCTTTTTGCAGGGCTTGCAAAGTGTTAAAAATGGTGTTGACTAATGACACACTGACACTCGCTTCGACCATTTCTTCAAAACCTTTACTTAATTGGGCTTTGTAGTGACTGGTTGGCACTTTGATCTCATTGAACAAATACGTCATATCAGCGATTGATTTTGCCATTTTGGCGATAGGTAACTTACTAAAGTCATCATAGAATTGCTTTGTCATTATTTTTTCTCCAGTTCATCAACATTGACTAATTGAATATTATTGCCGTATTGGGTAGCTAAAAAGGCAAATGTGTCTTTCAAAATATAATCTTTAGAACGATTAACGCCATAGATTTGTAAATAAATTGGATAGCCATGCGTGAGGACAACTTGCTTATCAGTTGAAGCACAACGCACGGTATGACCACTGTTACGAATGAGTTGATAGTAAACTTTCATAATAAATAAACCTTTCCAAAATCTTTTCCTGTTGGCAATCGCTCCAATTGAGCTGGTTGCGTCGTGACGGGTAACAATTGGCATGATAACCAAAGAAACACAAGGATTGCGCAGCAACTTGCCACGTCCTTGTGTTTCTTTGTAGAGCCTGTTTGGCGCTTGCGCCTTACAGACTCTTTATCATGCGATTGTGAAAACGGCACAGAGCAAACAGAACAATTTGGTGCGATGCGAACGGAAGTGAGCCTTTTGAACCCCCAATTAACTTTACTGGTGTGGTATCAACCACGCCTGTCAAGTTAATGATTAGGGGGACTGGGAGAGGGGCTATGACTAAAAAGTAGTCATGGCTTTTTTTTATTGAGATATTGACTGAACAATAGCATCAAGAATTGTATCAATTGAAACACTTGCTAGAATATCTCCATAATCTTTGAAGTAAGTCCCGTTATATCTTGCTAGACCATTACTAGCCACGGTTATTTCATCACCATTTTTTAGGGTTGCAATCATCACACCATTGTTAGTGGTTCTTTTACTTACGATTTCAAACGGGTTAGTTTCTGTCATTTTGTTGCTCCTTATCTGATTTTGGTGAGTGATAGTCTGGGTTATTGAGCCACCAGTCATTCATGATTTTAAGCAACTTTTTACGAATTGTTGCTGCACTGGCTTTTGGGTTGCCACATACTATTGCTGTAACATCTTTATCAAAGACAAGATTTGATAATGGATATTTTGGAGAACGTAGTGAGAAAAAATAGTCATAATCACCGTCCTTGTAGTCATTACGGTACGCTTGCAAGTGAATTGGTTTGAAGGTTGACTCACAATCACGCCAACTTAATAATTCTTCTGGTCTGGCAATATTTTGTTCAATGATCATATAGTCGGTTGTCAAACCTTGTTGAGGGCTATACCATGCCATAGTGTCTCCTTTACATCCAATCGGGTCTTTCATCACCATCAATACTGCCGTGAATATGATTTACTAGGCTTTCGTTTGTGACCGTGATGTTGTTGTCTGCGACGTAGCCAATTGTTAATCTGTCATATTTCTCATTTAGACGTTGATGGTGTACCCAATTGTTGTTGACGGGGTAGTAAAGTCCTAGCTCGGATAACTCGTCTTCCAATCCCGACCAAACATTAGCCGTCAAATCATCTTCATCATAGCTTTTAGCTTCATAAACAAGTTCTACGGCTTGAATAGCACCGCTAGGAATGATTACCTTTGCTAGATTTTGTAAGTAGGTTTCCATTCTAATAATTCTGATATTCATTTTTATATACTCCTGATTATTTAAACTGATTTTCTGCAAATGAGTAATAATCATCTGTGCTAACAATAAAATGGTCATTAACTGGTACTTGTAATAGCTGACCAACTTCTCTTAGTTTTTGTGTTAAGGCAATATCTTCCTGTGACGGAATTAAATGACCACTGGGATGATTATGCGCAAGAATGATACTACTGGCGTTATTTAAGAGCGCTATTTGAAACACTTCCCTAGGGGATACAACAATACTCGAAATCTGTCCTATGGCAACCGTGTCTGAGGCGATAACGTCCAATTGAGAATTTAAGCTCATGACAATCAATCGTTCTTGCAATTGACGTCCGAGTTTATGTTTGAGATAATTACCGACTTCCATTGCTGATTTAGCTTTAAACTCTACGCTGACATCTCTCAATTGAAAACTTGAATTTGTGACTGTGATATTAGACATTATTTTGTCCTCCTGTTGGCCTGTTTTGTGACCAATTTATTCTTATTGCGTTGTGAACGGACAAACTAAAACAAGCCAGGGCGGGTTTGCAAAGCTCGCGTTGCGACACGTAGTGCTTGGCCTTGCAAATTTAGCCCCAAATCTTTGGACTTTAGTCCTTAGATTTGTTTGGCTTGTTAGAGTTTTGGTAGTCATAAAAGCAAGAATAGATGGTGCATAACAGCCAGCAGGAAGCAAAGCCATCACATTTAAATGGTTTGAATATCGTTTGAATGTGATGGCTTTTTTGAACCCCCAATTAACTTTACTGGTGTGGTATCAAGGTATCGACCACGCCTGTCAAGTTAATGATTAGGGGGACTGGGGGGATTGTGTGGTCTCAGGAAAAACCATTTACTTTTATGAGGTTATTTAAAAGGTTGGTATATTGACCCTATATTAAACAAAAAAGGAGCTACAAAATGGCTAAAAAAACGATTGACCAACAAATTAAAGAAAAGCAAACACGTTTGGATGAACTCGATTTACAAGCAAAAGCAATCCAAGAAGAAAAGCGCGCCATCAAAAAAGACATCAAACAACTTAATGATGCCCTTGTCGCTGAATTGGGACGGTCCCTGTTAGCCAAAATGAATTTGGAAACAGATGACATTGACCAGGCGTTTGCTGAATTGAATCACTTACCAATTGACAAACAAGTTGGAGGACAAGCTCATGGCGATCAGTAAAGAAGAACGTGCGCAGCTTAAATTATTACCAATTCGTGGCTATTGCGATTGGAAGGGTATTCCTTACACAACGGACACACCCACTGAGTTACGTATGGTTGATCATGACAGTTTGGTGGTTAGAACAAAATTAAACCGCTTTGTATGGAACTCAACTGGTGTTAAAGGTGATTTGGTTGATTTCATTCACTACTACGAATTAGGCAAATCAGACGGGGACAGCAAAGGTGCCGCTATTAAAAATCAACTGGCCTACGCACGCTTTGTCAAAGGTGAAAATATTGATGTCTCTAAACTTTATGAAGACAACACCCCGCGTTACAAGTTTGATTATGACAAGGTCTTCAAAACCCAGGAAACAAATGTTGCCAAAGATTATTTAGTTAATCAACGAAAACTCAATCCGCAGTTTGTTGACAATTTATTGAAAAGTGGCGCAGTTGTACAAGGTAGCCGTTACCGTGAAGGTGATAAGCTGCATCAAAACCCCGTCATCTTTCCCTGGAAGGATGTGAATGGCAAAATTGTTGGCGCTGATCGTCAAGGAACTGAACAAGACTTTGAACATTACAAAAAGCGTGGCACATCCAAAAAAATCTTTGCTGGCAGTGATACCTCAACGGGCTATAACCTCTCTTTTGGAACAGGTGACAAAACATTGATTTTATTTGAAAGCCCAATTGATTTATTGAGTTACGCCCAACAAAACCATCAAGACATGGTGAAAAGTAACGCCACACTGTTGTCTGTATCTGGGACTGATGCTAAACGTGGTTTGCAATATCTAAATGATGCCGTTGCTGCTAAGCAAGCCAAATTTAATAAGATCATTGTGGCCTTTGATAACGATGTCGCAGGGTTTAAAGCCGCTGATTACTTTGATCGTTTTAGTTTTAAAAATCCAATTACTGGTGAAGCGATTGAAACAGAGCGTCATATTCCCTTACAAGGCAAAGATTGGAACGAACAACTTAAAGCAGGTGTTACAGGCCGTCGTGTCATGAGTATGACGAATAATGCTAATCGCTTAGATGCCTTAGAAAAACTTGCAGTGCAAGAGACACAAACAGGCAAGCCAGATTATGTGGATGTCAAAATGAGCACCATTCAACATGTTAAGGAAGTCTCAGACACAAAGTCAAATAAGCAAACATGTAAACGTCGTTCTAAAGCTGATCGGCGTAAGGAAAATGCTTTAAAAAATAAGCAAATTATTCAAGAGGCAATGGGGAAGGTAGCTAAGTACCAACAAGATCCCGCTGAACTTAAAAAGCTCCTTGATTTTACTGCGACTGGCTTAAATTATTCGGCTCGTAATTCAATGTTGATTCAACTACAAAATCCAAAAGCTACCTTGTTAAAAGGCTATAAACAATGGTCAGCGGATGGTATCCAAGTCAATAAAGGTGAGAAGGGTATCAAGATATTTGGTGCCCCTACCAACTTAAAAACAATTATTACAGCAAATGGCGAAAAAATACGCTGGTCTGATGCAACGCCTGAACAAAAGCAATTAGCCAATAACAAGCAATTGGAAGTCCGTAGTGTGAAACATTACCCAGTCGAAACGGTGTTTGATGTTCGCCAAACGAATGCCACTGCTGCACAATTGCCAAGCATGTTACCCAATCGACCAATTGACTTAGCTACGGATAAAAGTCCAAAACATTTGGATACGGCCTATAAAACATTGTTGAAGTTCGCCGACAAACTTAAAGTGCCCGTCATTGACCAAGGTGTAGATGAACAAATTGCCAAGCGGCCAATGACCTGGCAGGGACAAGCAAAAGGCGCCTTTGTCCAATCAAAAACCAATAAGGATGAAAAATATATCCTATTGCGCAGTGATCTTACCCCAACCGATAAAATCCACACCTTAGCACACGAAATAGCGCACGCGCAGCTTCATTCTTTGCAGAGTCAAAATAATTGGCCCACAGCCATTAAAGAAACGCAGGCAGAGTTATCCAGCTATGTGATTACTAAAAACCTAGGCATTGAGCCTGGTGAGAAAAGCGTTGATTATATTGCGGGTTGGTCAAAGAATTTAAAGGCGCTAGAGGGTCAAAATACTGGCAAAATCATTAGTCAAGCACTCAAAGCTAGTACCGATGTGACACAGTATCTATCGGATAACTTGAGCAACGGTGAAGTCCGTCAGCCAAAAACAACAAAATTGCTTAAGCCTGATAAGTTAGCGGTTGTCGAACAAAACTATCAGGCCATTAATCAAACAACTACACGACACATGTAAAGGGAGCAAAACATGTCACAAGAAAACATTCAAGAACTTACAGGCTTTATCACAGGCATTACAAAGTCAGCCGAAGTTAATATTTTATCCTTTCAAGAAAAGGGTCAACCAGGTGCCATTGCTTTGACAATTGAAACCAGGCGCTACCACGAATTATTTCCAGCTGGCGATCCAATTTTAGGTATTGAAATGGTGGCCGTATTACAACAAGTTGGCAAGAAATTACAAGTGGTCTCAATTTATGATCCCGAAGGTGATTTTATTGCCGCTGATGAGGTGCCAGAACTTGGCCAATTGAATCATCAATTAGATGATGTCAAAAGCACTGATGTCTACACAAGTTTAATCGCTGACCGACAAAAAGCAGTCGATCACATTGATGCGAGTACAAGCGAATTAGAAGAACTGGCCAAAGAACATGATGCTGCTATTCAAGTTCCTGAAAGCAATACGAATTATGGTGATCCCGTTACCGACCAGGGAGGGAATGAATGATTGAATTAAAACAAAACAATCCCACACCTTACCTTGATCGGTATACAACAGACATTAGTGCCAAAGTGATGTCTGATCCAGAAAAATATCATGCCTACGAACGTGAAAGTATTACGCGTCGTATCATGGTCTCACTCATGAAACAAATTCAAAATGCGCCCTTATTGGTTGGGTTACCAGGTGTTGGTAAAACAGCCATTGTAGAAGACCTAGCCAGACAATTAATTGATACAAAGGTGGCTAGTTTACAGGGAAAACATCTGATTCAAATAAGTTTGGCCAACTTGATGAAAAGCAGTGATGGTGAGTCATTTGCGCATAAATTTCAAGCCATCATTGATGAATTGATTGCCAATAAAGACACTGTGATTGCCTTTATTGATGAAATCCACCAAATTGTTGGGACTGGTGCTGAAACCTCAGGCAGTTCATTGGATGCGGGTAACATTATCAAACCAGCTCTGAGTCGTGATGATCTCCAAATTATTGGGGCAACAACCACGAAAGAATTTCACGAATATGTGGCGCGTGATGGCGCACTGATGCGGCGATTTGATTTGATTGAAGTGCCAGAATTAAGCTTTGAACAAACTAAACGTGTTTTATCTAAAGTTGCCTTACAACTAAATAACGCTATTGAAGTGCCAGAAACAGTACAAGACAGAATTATGGCACTATCGCAACGCTATATCACTGACCGTTACTTTCCTGAAAAGGCAATTATGTTGTTAGATGGTGCGTTAAGTGTCGCACGCCTAGATAATCGACCAAAACTGTCAAATCAAGACGTAGCTACGATTATCCATGATGACTATCATGTGCCTGAATATGTCATTAATCAGACGACTGATGAACGATTATTGAACTTGTTACCAAGACTAAAAAGCCAGGTGATTGGTCAAAACACGGCCTTAGAAAAAGTTGCGATGAAACTGACTAACCGTGAAGCAGGACTGGCTGACACCTCAAAGCCTGAGTCATTTCTCTTTATGGGACCGACTGGTGTTGGTAAGACTGAGACAGCCAAACAACTAGCGCTAAATCTATTTGGTAACGCTCAAAACTTTATTCGCTTTGATATGTCTGAGTTTAAGTTTGCAGGGACTAGCCTAGAACGGTTTAAAGATCAACTCACAACTAGAGTCAGGCACACACCTTATGCCGTATTGTTGTTGGATGAAATTGAAAAGGCTGATCCAGAAGTGATGGACTTACTTTTGCAGGTCTTAGATGATGGTCGTTTGAGTGATGAATATGGTCGGGTCATTAACTTTAAAGACTTAATCATTGTCATGACAACCAACTCAGGGGCCACAGCAGTGATGAATCGTGATGCCAAATCAGATTCTGTTAAAGAAGACAAAAAGCGTCAAGCCAACTTTGAAGAACAACTCGAAATTGCCTTGCAAAGCGATGGTTACCGTCCTGAGTTTATCGCTAGAATTGGTGCCATTATTGTCTTTGATGTCTTAAAGATGGCGGATATGGTGCGAATTGTTGAATTGAAGTTGTCATGTCTCAATCAAAAAGCACAAGAGAGCGGCTTCAATATTGTTTTTGACACACAAGAGGTGGCGCGCTATATCCCATCGTTTGACCTGGGCTTTGAGTACCTCAATGGGACACAAGAAGTTAGCTCACCAATTGCCAACTACATCGCAGACGTTGGTTATAAACCGTCTCGTGGTGTTAGACCAATTGATGACACGATTGCTACATATGTGAGTGATCCAGTTTCTGCCGCAATTATTCAAAAGCGGCAAGGATTAGGACAAGACTTTGACACTTTCATCTTTAGAGCCATTGGTAATCCACCATCTTTGACAAGTCCTTATGGTGAATGGCAAGTTGTGGTTTCCACAGTTAAGGAGGCAACAGACAATGAAGCTATTTAAAAAAGATTACCGCGCTGAAAGACAATTTATGCGCGAGAGTTACATTCGTTGGCGTGGTCGTCCCTGGTTTTTGTGGTTGTATGGCATTATAGCAACTATTGGAGTTATATTCATATCGCTTTACGTCACGATTATTGTTGACTTGTTAATAAGAGTAGTTGGCCCATATATTCAAGCCTTCAAGTTTTATATGCAAAGTGGTGTTGCGCAATGGCCTGAATTCAATGATGTCATGAACATGACCGCCACTGTGCTCAATCCACTCAATATTTTCACTATTCTGTCTCGACTAACTTTAGTGACAAGCGTGGTACTAACCATTTGCTTGTTAATCCTACTTAAAAAATATGTCTTCCAGCGCATCTATGACTGGTATCAATTGTTTAGAGATCAAACGCGTAATACCAATCGTTTTGCGGAAGTACGTGAGGTGGATAAGGTTTACAAATTGATTCCTGATCGCAATAAGAATTTTAAGGGTCGCCCAGGACAACCAGTGCTGCACACAAAAGGATACACCTTTGAATTCTTTATGATTCATCCGTTCCTGTGGGCGTGGCAATGGTTCAAGCGCCCGCTTGGAATGAATTCTTTACAATTTGGTGGTATCTACAAAAAAATACGTCCCGTTTTACTGGAACGTTTGCCAAAGTTATTTGAAAAGCAACTGAATGTTCAAGGCGGTTTTGATGGTTTTTATTGGGTGGATACCAGTAACACACATTCAAAGACCACTGGGATGACGCGTTCTTCAAAAGACCAAATGCGAGGCTATACCTTAATTGACATCATTCGTCGTGCCGAAATCAAATGGAACATTATTGATACGGATGCCAAAAACGAAGATGCCAAAATGAGTTATAAGTCATTACGCACAGCGGGCTATGACGTGAAACTACTTAACATCATGGAGCCAAGTGAGTCTGAGTCCTGGAATCCTCTTGAAATTGCGATTGATTATGCCTTTGATGGGGATTGGGACAGTGCCAATACGGAATTACGTAAGGTTGTACAAGTCATTGGTGGTTCAAGTGGTGAAGAAAGTAGCCACAAAGATATTTGGGATAGTGCCGCTGAAAGCACCATTCAAGCAGTCATGCTAACGGTGCTAGATATTGCAGTACGTCACCAGGACAAATCAATGGTGACAATTTCAAACGTTTTGCAATTCATCAATGATATGAACAAGTTCACGGATAAAGAAGGTGATGGCTTAACTAAGTACATTACTAACATTGGTAAACTACCGCGAACACCAGCGCGCAATATGATTATTCTAAACGCTGCTGAATATCTGTCCGCCACAGGTGATACCAAATCATCAATTTCTTTCTCAGTTATGAATCGTTTGAATTTATTTGCCTCAGAGTCAATCACACGTCTGACAACCTTTAACACTATCAATTTGACCGAATTAGGGTTTCCAAGAATGCTAAAGATTAAGTTCTCTGACCGCTATAAAGGCGTTCATGTTAGCATTCATGTTTATGAATCAGGTAAAAAGCATGCAATAGAAAAGGACAAGCTAACGGTGTCCCAATCAGGCACGCTAACTTATCCGATTCATAACCATTTACCCGTCTCATGGCAAATTGAGTTGTCACTCGATAATGACGGCAATTCAATTGCGATGCGTAAACAAAAGTTTACGTTGACTGGTAAGATTGTACAACGAAAATTGCTCAATGGCAAGATTAAGCGTGACTTGTTCTCTAAGCAACCTGTCATCCAATGCCTGGTCGATCAGATTAAACCACAAGGCACAACTGAGACACCAGGAGTCACCTTGCGTTACTCAGAAAATCCGATGGCAGTCTTCATCATCACGCCACAGTCTAACGATGATTTCTCTGCTTTGGCCAGCTTGTTTATTTCACAGGTTTTCTCAGTCAATACGGACATTGCATCAACGATTACCCGCAGGAAAATGGACAGTTGGATACTTTATAAACTCAATGAGTTTTCTATGTTCCCACGTATTCCAGGCTTCACCAATATTCTCACGCGTGGTTTAACCTACGGGCATTTTGTTGATTTGTATATTCAAACCTTAACACAATCGCGTCTTCATTATTCTGAAATGGAAACTAATGACATCAATGGAAATACGGGTAACTGGTTCCACATTTTAACTAATGATGAGTCAACAAATGAAGCCTTATCCAAGCAATTAGGTGAGGTTGAAGTCCAAACCGAATCAGTCAACTCACAGATTGGGTTAGATCGTCAAGATCGTGGAAACCGTCATGCACAAGTTAGCAAGGTTCGGCTGTTAGATGCCAAAGAAATTAGTGAGTTAAGTCCGCGTGAAATGATTACCATCCGTACCATCAAACGTGCGGATAAGAAGGGAAGATCAGTTAGACCTTTGCCAATTTTCTCTACGGGTGCTTACCGAATGCCATTTGCTTATGAGTTATTAGGTAAGCAATACTCACTTGACTACTATACGGCTGGTTTGAATATCAAAGCGCAGCATAACGATTTGAAATATGATGATCTTTACCATGACTTTGTCCCTTACTTTGATGAATTAGATCAACAAGTTCAACTTGAAATAGAGGAAGAAGGCGCAGGTGGCAATCAAATTGATAATCGTCAACTCAACACGTTAGCTGATGATGAAATCAACAACATTTTGGCCAAAGCGCATCAAGGTATCGAAACACCCGCAGTGCAAACGCAACAAGAACTCTCTGATGAGGAACGTTACTTGCATTGGAAACATGACTTTAACCCTGATGAGCCATTTATGACCGAAGAACAACTAGATAATGTTGAGCTACGTCAAATCGTAGAGAAATCCATCAAAATGAGGATACCACGCTCAAATAAAACGGAAGAACAAAACAGTGCCGTTGCTTACTTAAATCGTGGTAAATATCTGACACTTTCTGGCAACAACAACAACGGTAAAGTTCTAAGATTACTAAACAACGAACCCGCATACATGTGGGAAATTTATAAGCAGCTCAACGCTGCGACAATTCAAGGAGAGGTCGAATGATAAATCTATTTTCGGGAATCAATACGTTAGCAGATACGTTCCCAACATTACCTAACAATGGCCCAACAGCCGATTTTTACAATCAATGGTCGCAATACCTATCACCATTGCCACATATATTCTTAACGCTGATCATGTTATTCATGCACAGCATTGCGTTAATTTTCTATTACATTGCGAATGCAGTCTTTACTGCTTATCAGTCATCTTTCAAACTGTTAGACTTTATGAATATCTTTTTTGAGCCAAATAGCGATGTTTATCAAAATTGGAATTTAGGTAATATTCTTAAAGACTTCTTGTATCTGGGTTTTGTTATATTTGGCATTATGATGATGGTGCAGTGGATACAATATACCGCTACTTCTGGTCGCAAGGGCAGGGAATGGCCAAAGGGTATTACCATTACAGTTGCCGTTATCACGGCTTTACCCTGGGCGATTGGATTGATGAGTGGTATTGGGACAGCCACGGTCAATGATACGTCAGGTACAAAAGAAAAAAATATTGTCACACAATTATGGCAAGGTAACTCTACCAATCTACGAACATTAGCCTCAAATAACTTTGACCTGAATAAATATAAAGTCTACTTGAGTAACCATCCAATTACTGGAGAAAAAATTGAAGGTTCTGACTACCATTCAGTCATGAGTGATGCCGGATACACAGACGGTTTAAGCGACGCTCAAAAATCAGTATTCACCAAGAAAATTGGTGGCAATGGCAACATGGTTGATATTACTGGTGATTCACTTGTCCTGGGTAAGACATTTGCGGATGATTATCCAGTTATGAAAACAAACTGGTTAGGCATTATTGGTGGTGAGATCGTCTTTATTATCGTCGTAGCTGGGGCAATTGTCCGTTTGCTATCGTCTGTTTATAAAATGGCCTTCATGGCGGGTTCAATTGTGTACTTTGGCCTAAGAGATGGCACACAAGGCAAACGTGTTCAACAGGTTCTAGGTATGATTGAGGGACAAATCACAGGTATCGTCATGATGCCAATTTCATTAATTTTCTTCTTTGCCTGGGTAGAATTTGCCTTTAATACCATTAATGGTTTAGGTCTAGATATGTGGCCATTTACAATTTTGTCGATTGCCGCTCTGTTAGCTGGTGGTAAAGGACTTGCAGGTGGCTTTGAAATGATTGAGCAATGGACTGGTGTTCGCTCAGGTCATAATCCCGTTGCTTCAATGATGTTAGCCAATCAAGCTGCCCACATGGTAGGTGGTGCCACAAGGGTTGCCAAGAAAAATATTGGCAAAGGCCTCAACGCAATTTCTCCAGAACAAAAAAAGAAGAATCGTGAACTAGGTAAGAAGATTGCCAACTCGGGTGGCAATCAAGGCTTAGATAATAGTAAAGCACTGACTGATCATAACTTAAATGATACTGGTGTCGATGCATCCGTACAAGCCACAGGGAAGGCGGCAAAGGCGGCTGAGGTAGCTGGACGTACAGTCGGAGCAATGAAGCATCCAGGTAGTTTATTAAAAAACACTGGTCGTGCGGCTGGTGATAAAGTTAAAGGTAGCGTGAATAAAGCCGTTGGCAATGTCAAAGATTATGCTGGTGGTGTCGCCGACAACTTTGCAGGAGGACAACAAGCCGTTGAAGCCTTTAACAAACGTCATTCACCTGTGACACCAAAATCAAACAGCGGTGATACACCATCTTCTTCTCAACCACGTAATGTGCATGAAGCACTTTCAAAGGCTGCCACAGATTCACCTAATTCTCATCCTAAGGATACAGCAAATAAGTCTAAATCTAACATGAGCCACGCTATGTCTGATGCACACCGTGGCTTACCTACTGGAACTAATTCACCCAAGTCTAGCGCTACTAGTTCAACCAAGCCAATTGTGAGTGGCGGGACAGTTGTTCAACCTAAGGGAGTTGGTGCAACACCAGCAACCATGTCACATCCAGACACCCCACGTTTGAGCGGTACATTGCCTGGTAGAAAGACAGTGACTCAACCACTGACACCTGTTCAACAAAAAGAAAAGGATCGCGCCTGGGCTGAGAGTGTTATTGCAAAGCAAAAAGCGAAAATGCAGAATCAACAAAACGTATCAAGTAAAGAAGACAAGTGAAACTTTTAATTTGTAGGCTAATACGGTAAAATTAACAGTAGTTGAGTTTAGGGGGTGTACTGATGGAGAAAATTAAGCAAAATAAAATTTGGATTACAATTGTGGTGATTGGAATCATTGTTATCGGAATTTTGTTAGCCATGTTGCACCAACAAAAACAAAACAGTCCTGAGGCACAATCATCAAGTTACGTGTCAAGTGCTAAGGCTTCATCCGCCTCAACCTCAGTTCAGGACAAGAACAATGAAAAAGTGTATGCAAAAAAAGCCGCTTCGATGAAGGGACATGTTTTGATAATGGGTGAAAATCAAGTTTATTTCACTACGTGGACAGCTAAAGAGTTTAAGAATTGGGCTAGTCATTATCTTGCGCTATCTGAGTCCGAAAGAAACAAGGACGGTGTTAAAGAAAGTTTTGGCACTCCAGTGAATATTGAAAACAGTGACACTAATATGTTGTATCCCCTCGATAATTGGGCCAAACAAATCGAATCTAATGGCACACCTTCTGATTACTTCTCCACAGTTAAGGCATATAACAAACAATATCCAGGTGTTAATCCTGATGATATAAAGAAATAGCTAATTTAAAAGACAGTGATTACTTAAGAATCACTGTCTTTTGTTTTGTCCTAAATTATTTTGATTGATTCAAAACTTGCTCAAGCACTAAATCCACAAAGGCGCTTGATGAGCGGAATCCTTGTTTGGTAGCCAACTTCTCAATGCCTTGTTTTATCTCAGGGCGAATGGTGTAAGTCGTTTGTACTTTACGACTACTATGATTGGAGGAAGGGAGCTTGAATGCATCACCTAACGATACCTCCGATTGTGGTTCGTCTCGACTAAAGGCATCTGCCATTTGTTTTTGAGCGCTGGCTTCATCAAACATACGTGGGTCTTTTTTATCGTAATCCATTATTTCACACTTTCTAATAGCTTTTGATAAGCCTCATTAATTTGCTGCAAGGTTTTAGGGTTGCGCTTGGCTTGTTCTAAATCAAACACTGGGGTTTTAAGCATGGTTGAGCTATTAAAGACTTCGCGCTCATTTAAGACAGCCACAAGGTTGTCAATCTGATCAATAATCTGGCCAAATTCATGACTTGAACGGGTATTGTGCTTCACACGATTAGCAAGGTACAAAACTTTCGCTTCAATCAGTGATTCTCGTGTTCTAATATCAACGGCATCATCACGGAACTCTTTCATCCGTAGGTCAAATTGTTGTTTTGATTGAATAAAACCATACTCTGATGGTTCTAATGGCACCACAACATAATCAGAAACGGCAATCATATTCTTAGTGAGGGTCCCAAATTCTGGGTGGGTATCAATTAGAATATAGTCATAGTCTTTAATTTCCTCAAGGTGATCTTGCAGCCACATCATCATCAAAAAGTTCTTATTGTTCTTTGATTGTAATGTACCTTCTAATTCATCTAAATGAGGACTAGCAGGCAATAAACCTAATTGCGGGGTAATTTGTCTAATTTGTGCTAAAGCGCCTGTAAAGACGTCATATAGCGTATTTTTATTAGTATAGCTTTCATAGGTAGAGGACAAGTTACCTTGATAATCTGAATCAATTAACAAGACCTTGTAACCTTGTCGAATTAGAAAACTTGCGAAGTTAAATGTCATCGTTGTTTTACCAACGCCACCTTTAGATGCTGAAAATGTAATTGTTTTACTCATGATGAAGCTCCTTAGTTATTTTATCTGTCAAAACGAAATAACGATGAAACCATCAATCCAGGCATGTAAAACTCGTTTACATATACATTATATCATACGTATAACATATATATCAATACATTAGACTTTAAATATAGGTATAGGTATGTTTGTGTTATAAGAGGAACATATACACATATATTAATATCGTATATAGATTGGATACACAAAAAGATAACAAACAAATCATTGTCTCCTGTTCGTGCAGGGGGCTTTTTCTTCGCCTCAGGAAAAACGATTTACCTTTATGACATTCTTTCGATAACTTGTACACTGACCACAGATTGGACTTCAATCCAGGCAAAAATAACTTGTTAAAGGAGAAATTATATGTATGAACACTTTACCCCTGGACGTAATATTTGGAAGAAAGTGTCTCGGTGGCTATTTTTCACAATGGAACGAATCTTTGTCTTAGTCATTGTCTTTGGTATTACTTATCTGATGATTAAGTCTTTCTATCCGTACAACATTGGCAGGTATGGACTAATCCTGCTTATCAGTAATGCGCTGCTAGCTGGCTTTTTGATTCTACCTAGCCCAAGCAATCCAATGGGTCTCATGTATCAAGAAATTCTACGTGGCATCTTAAAATCTAGCAAGCACGCCACAGGTGATCTAACTGCGATTACTGAAAACAAGAAACGAGAGGAAAACTAATGGGAATAAAAGCTAAACAAACTCAAAAGGGAAGGGGTTTAACCGTTGTCAAACAAGAACTTGATAATCGCAAACCAATTCCAATCTACTTTGCTTTACCTTATAAAGACATTTTGAATAAAAAAGGGCATCCAATTCTATTGGCAGATGATACATACGCTGACATGCTCAATTTACCTGGAAAAGATTTGGATTTTCTGAATGCAGAAGGTGATAAGAGTTCTAACGCCATTATCGCTGACTTTCACCAGTTACTATCAATTTACGTGGAAGACTTTGATATTTTTGTGAGTCAACTACCCGCTGACACCCGCATCCAACAAGCTTCATGGGGACAAGAGCTAGTGAGAGTAGAAAGTCAATTAAATAGTGGCAATCTAGATGATCGTCACTACCAACAGTTGCTGATGGTGCGTCAAACTATTTTGCAAGAAATTAATATTGAAAAGAATGTGGTCGGTGACATTAAGCATCAAGAATACACTGCTGTGATCTATGGTAAGACGTTAGCTGACTTAGATAAAAACCGTCGTGACTTTATGGCACACGCAGGCATGGCGTTTACACCTGAGCCAGTGTCAATTAATCGTAAAAAGATGGTCATGTACCAAATTAATAATCCTGGGGAAACCTTAGAACTGGAGGAGAAATAAGCATGCGCACAAGTTTAAATACAGCAAAACGTTCCGCTTTGAAGGCACGCGGCTATAATTTAGAACTCATTGAGGAAGTTCAAAATCCTAGTGGTATTGAATTTCATACCACTTATTTTGATGATGGTATGGCAAGTAGTGCCATTATCAATGTCTACGACTATCCCAAGAATGAACAATTACAAGGCTGGTTCAAAGAGTTAATCAATCATAAGAATACAATTGTAGACATTAAGATTGGAACAGAGAACAAGTTTGAGGTGCAAAAAGCACTTGAAACAGCTACTAACACGTTGCGTAGTAAGGCACGTAGTGAAGTGACCTCACAAGGTGACGCGTTAGAAGCCGAACAAGATGCTGACATTACACTGCAAGATTTGAATGAAGCCCGCAATGGTCGGGAAATTTACAAACGTGTGTACGTAAGGTTGCTGGTATCAGATGTTTCTCCAGAAGAATTACGCCGCCGTGTTAAAGAAATCCAACAACAGCTTTCTAACTACCGCATGAAAGTTTATCCTTCTGAGCAACTGACACACTTCCAACAGTTCTTTATGCCAGCAATGTCAATTGAAAATCAAACGATTAAGGACAAAGGCTTTCCAATGAAAGCCTATGCGTTAGCTGGCTCGTATGCTTTCAACCAAACCTTTATCGCACATCCTAGAGGTTCATACATGGGCTTGACGATGCAACGGGGTGAAGTCATGTTTGATCCTAGTTACAATGACCACCGCACCCAGTTAACGGCCTATAACTTGGTTGTTGGTGGTGAGCGCTCAGGTAAAAGCTCATTTGCCAAAAAGAACTTGGGACCATTAGTTGCTCGTGGTGATATCGTTTGGGTATTTGATAAGTCTAATGAATGGCGTGATCTAGCGAATTATTATTACGGTGTTACTTTGACACTTGATGGCAGTCAAAACATCATTAATTTGATGCAAGTGTTTGGGACAGTCTTAGATGCCAATGGCAATGTTGATGTCATTGCAAGTTTCAACCAGCATCGTACAAAAGTGATTACCTATTACGCAACACTTAATCCACAAGCCGACAAGAAAGAATTAGAAATGTTGGGTAACCTGATCACTGATTTCTACGTTGAACGTCGTATGTGGTCATTATCACCAAAAGATAACCCACAAGATCTACGCGTGATTGGGCTACGAAATGAAGACTATCCAATTCTTGAAGATTTTCAAACCTTCCTAGAAACCCGCAACATGCTGACGCGCAACATGACACAACCTGCCGTAGAACGTTTAGATAATATTTTATCAACGATTAGCAGCCTAATTCAAAACCACGGTGACATGGTGAATGGTGTGACTACCATGCCTGATTTGTCTGGTGAGCGTTTGATTCGCTTTGATACTAGTGGTCTTTCAAGATTAGAGGATGATCTATACAACGCGCAATACTTTACTATTTTGTCTTTGATGGAAAGCTACATCACGATTAATGGCACACAACAACGTGAACGCATTAAACGTAGTGAGGTCTCCACTCAAGCCAACAACAATGGTAATCCACCGAAATACTTCTGGTGGATACAGGATGAGGCGGATGATATTTTCAACGCTAAACACTCATTAGGCATTACCTTCGGTGACAATTTGATGGCACAACATGGTAAAGATTTCTTCGGTATGTTTGCCATTTTCCCAGGTCTAAAAAACGTTGTCCCAACGGGCAATGCCTCAGATACTGAGGCTAGCCGTGCCGCATCTTCATTCTTTGGCCGATTCCCAAAGCAAACGATTGGGCGGCTATCCAAAACTGATACCACACGCTTACGCAGTGTTGTGAGTGAAACTAATATCACTGATGGTCAACTACAAGCGCTACAAGGACTGGATCAAGGTGATTTCTTAATGAACTTGGTGGGTAAGCAAGCTACGTTCATGCACGTTGATCTCAATGACTCAGAAATTAATTTATTTGGTGGAGGGCTGTAAGATGAAATTGCCACATCCATTAAAGAAGGCGTGTGATAACCGCGAAAAAATGAAACAAGAGGCGCAACAAATTGTTGAAAACTACGACAAAGGTCAAAAGCCTCAACCAGTGGATAATAAAATTATTTGGTATGTCATTGGTGGTTTTGTTTTTGTTTTTATTCTCAAAGGCCTCAGCCTTTTAATCGGAGGTTAAACCATGTTAGAACGTTGGATGCAAGAGAAAAAACGCCGTTTGTATGTCATCATCGGCATCATTACTACCGCTATTCTGTCAATATCAGTTATTGCCTTAATGTGTGTCATGGTCTTTTCAACACAGAATGCCAATTGTTGGAATGATGATACAACAATTGATGATGGTGGCACTTCAATCGGTGGCGATTGGAAAGATCCCAACTCAGCAACGCACAAAGCCATGCAACATGCAATTGATCGCTTTCATAAAGAAATTAAAATGTCAGGAGACAATATCGCTGCTGCGATTGCAATTGGTCTTAGAGAAAGTGGCTTTAATCCGAAAGCCGTCAATCCTGCTGGATCAGTAAAAGGCATTTGGAAGTGGGGTGCTGAAGGTATTAACGGAAATCGCTATGGTGACACAGCTGATACAGTGCAAGCACAAGTTCAACTGGCAATCAATGAATTGCATAGTAGTCATAAAGCAACTCTAATTGGCTTAGCGGCCGCTAACAACATTAACAGTTCAATGGTAGCTTGGGATACAAAGTTTGAAGGGGTCGGAGAAAATGATCCACAACGAAAAGTCGCCGACACCACAAAAACTGCCGAAGAAGTCAAAAAGGTTTTCAAACTAGACTATGCAGGCGATATTAATGTCTTTGACAGTGGCAATAATGACTCTGGTTCAAGTGACACCTCAAGCGATGCCCATTCAAGTGCTATGTCTGATGCCTCCTGTGACACTGGGTTGGATACCAATACCGATGGTTTACCGGTTAAAGGTAAATACAATATTACGGGTGGCTATCCAAACTATGCAGGGCTAACAGGTGCAGAACATTATGGTGTTGATTTTCAAACTGTCAACCACACCATGACTGGTGGTGAAAGTAATGTCTATGCCGTCCATGATGGTGTGGTTGTAGCTAAAAGTTTTGATAGTGTGGGTGGTAATTGGGTTGTCATTAAAGGCACTGATGGTGTGTTCACTTATTATGGTCATGCGCCTACACAGTCAGCCATTGTCGTCAATACAGGTGATAAAGTCTCTGCTGGTCAACACATCAGTCACGAAGGGCAAACTGGTGAAGCAACAGGTATTCACGTTCACTTCGCTGTTCAAACCAAAGATCAATACAACTGGGCGCCCGAAAGTAAAGGACTGAAATCACCTGGACTCTATCTCAAGTTACCTTCAAAGGCAGGCACTAACGTCGTTATTCCTAGCGGGCCATTTGATTCTAGTACAGGCAAAACAGATAAATAGGAGTATTCAAATATGAATAATTTAAAGAAATGGGGTATTGCAGTGTTTTCTTTAGCCGTCATTGCGATATTGACTGCAATTGGTGGAACTTATTACTACAACACAGAGGTGAATGGTTATCCAGATACCAAGAACTTCGCAGACAAAATTGACCAACTAGACAGCAAAAGCAAGCAAAAAACGGTGTTAATCTTTCATAAGCCTGGTTGCCCTGACTGTAAGCAAGCGCGTAGCACGATTAAAAAGGGCATCAAGGCGCATCAAAACTACATTGATTATGTTGTCGTCAATGTTAAAAAATCTGATGCACAAACTTACTTAGCCAAGTATGGTGTGACACAAGTGCCAACAGTGATTGCCTTAAAAGGTAATCAAGTGATTGACAGTACCAGTTCAACCAACAACAAAACCATTGCCAAAGTGGTTGCAGGAGAATAACCATGACAAAGTTCAATTTAAAATGGGTTTACGCGTTTGTGTTAACGCTTGCTTGCCTGTTTTTAGTCCAGCAAGGACTTAGCTATCAACGCACGGTCAAGAGTGTTAATATCGTGCATCAAGAAATCAAGTCAACAAAAGCTAAAACAAGCCAATACAGTGTGCAAGCCAAACAACTCAATAAAGTTGAAACCGCTGATATTCGAGATACCCAAAACATTCAAAAAATTGGCAATACTTTCCTCAAAGAAATGTTTGCCATCCTACCAAAGTTAAATAAATCAGATGCTAAAAGCAGCGTAGCGACTGATAAAGTGGTGTCAGCTTTTCTAGGGGCAACGTTTGGCGGTGATGTGGATGAAGGAGTGCCAACTTTTCATTTAGAAAGTAATGATATTGTCTATTCCAAATCAGCCGATGGTTCAGGTCTAGGATTTGGAACGGTTAAATATAAATTAGGCAAAGAAGAAACCAGTACAACACTATTGATGCACATTGAAAATGGCAAAATCACTGAGCTACAAACTGGTGCTGTAAAAGATACCTCAGGAAGGAAATGACCATGTCAAAAGTTAATAAAAAAATAGCCTTATTGTGGGCTATTCCAGTGTTGATGATGGTTGCAGGACTTGGCTTTTGGTTAGCTACTCAAGTCGCAGTTAAAACGCATCAAAGTGCCTCAAATGAACTTGCGGTACAACAAAGCAAACTCATCAACAAGAAATCAAAGGTCGGTACGGTACTAGATTCAAAGCAACCTAATGTGTCGGCTGCCTCAAACTTGCTTGATAAACTGTTTACCCTAGATTGGACAATTGCCTCGCAAAAGGAATTTGATGCCAAAGCCAAACAGATGACACCTTATGTCACTCAGGATGTCGTCAAAAATAGTTTAGATTTCAAGGCTGATCCCGATAAAATGATTACACAGACAGGTGTTGTAATGACTTATGATCACATGGATTTCTTACCCACTTCATCAAGTGCCACAGAAGTGAAGGGGAAGGTAATTGTTTTTGTTAAAAGCCATCTCAAGGACTCGGCAGATGCCACCACACGTTTTGTCTATAATGTCACCTACAATCCTAAAACAAATCTTGTGACACAACTAGATCGCATCGGAACTTATCAATTACAAAGTGACAGCAGTGTGTTATGAGTAAATATAAATAATCTGATTTGTATTTTTAAGTCAATTTGATATACTGTATTTACAAATTAAAATTTATTTTTAGCTCGATGTGTATCAGCTCGCCAAAGTAGATACAGCACATCGGGTTTTTTATTTTATAATCATTATGACTTTAATGATGTTGTTCTCAATGCTCATCCAATTGGATGGGCTTTTTTTTTCGCTCCAGGAAAAACCATTTACCTTTATGACATTTTTTTGATTCTTGTTATTCTGTGCGTGTGTTGATAACACAACAAAGAAAAAGGAGGACTTTTTGAATGAAAAAGTCAAATGCACATAACAAGTTTCTATGGGAGCGTCGTCCGATTTCACGCTTACAACAAACATTAGCGGGATTGGTTGCTTCATTACCAATGTGGCTACCGACTGTTGCCTCAGCGGACATTGGTGATGCTGCCAAAACAAGTGGTTCAAAGGTCATCACAATTCTTTATATTGTGTTGATCGTTGTTGGCGCTATTTGCTTATTGATTGGTTTCATCATGCGTGCAACTGGTAATGAACAGATGGCACAAAAGAGTAACAGTAAGCTTATGCACGCCATGTTCGGTATTGGTGGTGGTGCCTTAACTGGCCTATTGTTGACATGGATTTGGCAAACAGCTACAACTGCTGGTGGCGGAAACGTCATCAACTGGCCATTCTAAACGGGGGAATAAGATATGTTTGGAAAGAAAAAACAAACTAGTATCGGTGATCCATTTTTTGCCCGCGTTGAACAATCCGAGATTGATCTCAATGATGAGGTAATTCAAGATTTGGCCGAAAAAAGTGGTGTGAGTGAAAGCTGGCCAAATGTATCACTGGCTGGACTACAACAATTCGCTGCGGGTTTAGTCAATGATGTGGTGCGTGCAGGTGATCATGATGTTCGTTTAGGCAATGTCGTCTACTTTATAACTAACGAAAAAGGTCGTGCTGAGCCAACAGGATTAAGTTGGGAAAGGGCGACTCTAACAGCAGGGTTTGAAAACATTGTAGTTAGTACCGCTGATCATATTTTTAACGACACAGAAATTCGTCAAGATGAAGATATGACCTATGACATTATCGTTGAAGCCTTACAGCCTTTAATGGATGCAGTCATTGCAGATGGTAGTCTGTCATCAGATGACTTGCCAGACTTACCTTCTGAGGAACAGTTTAGACAAGCGCGTGAAACTGGTGAAGTCATAACAGTTGAGCCTAATAAGTTCCAACGCACAACGATTGAAGTCAAGCCACCAGTGGTTCAAGCTGTTGAAAATGAAACTAGTGACCAATCACAGGAAAAGGTCGTAAAGACTGTACCTGATATTCCTAAGCTAGTTGAACAGCCAAAGCAACCTTCCACTGCTGGAACAGTGAAGCCAATTGTTCAAGCTGTTGTTCCGACTCAAGACCACGCAGAGGCTGTCATGACTGAAAGTGATCCCACACAAAAGTTAATTGATCGTGTCAACCTGGCACCAAACGCTTTTGAGATGAGTGATGTCCAACCTGACTTACCTGCGGAACACCCAGATTATGTGGTTAGTCGTTTGAACGCTGACAAAGCCAAAGCAAACGACTTTCTGAACGACACCAGCAATATTTACACGCAAAAAATTCGCAAGGCAATGGCTGACCTGTTGACACAACAACAAGCAAAGACTAAAGCCGCAGTGGCGCAATTGCGTGAAACTGATGTATCTGAGACAGTTGACGCCCAAATGAAAGAAGAACGGGCTAATGAATTTGAAACCCGCTATGCACAAGCTCACCAAGCTCGTGAGGCAGGTTATCGCACGGCTGTGGAAGATGAGAATGCGCGTCATGATAATACACTCAGAACGCTCAAGAGTGACTTTGTAAGCGACTTAGAGGCTTTGAAAGTATCTGTTAATCAAGAGCTGGATAACTGGTTTATAGAACGTTCTAAAGACTTGCAAAGTAATCTTCAAGCCACAGTAGATGATCAGGTCTCAGAAGTGACGTCACAAGCGCAAACAGAGATGCTAACTAGTCTTAAAGCTTTGCGTGATGAGTTATTAGCTCAAAACACACAATCCCTGCTGGATATGCATCAAAAGCTGGAAGAAGACATCAGTCACAAGCGGGCACAATATCAATCAGAGCATGAACAAGCAATGATCAGTGCCACTGAGTTAGAAAGTGCTAAAACGCATGCTGGTAACCTCAGTGAACTTGAGCAACAAGTCCAAATTTTGAAGCAAACTAATCTAAACCTCGAGCAACAATTAAAAGGTAAAGATGCTGTCAATCATGATGAAGTATCACAACTACGCCAACAGCTTGAAATGCTTCAAAATGCACCAAAAGCAACATCACATGATGAAACTAACCAACAATTGATGACTTTGTTAGCAGCGCAAATGAAGCAGCCTCAAGTTGAACAAAAGAAAACAAGTGCTTGGCAATCAGCGGCGATTGGTGTCTTGGCTGTTCTGGCTATTGGTGGTGCGGGCTTTGGTGGTTATGCAATGGCCCAACACAAAACAGATAGCGCCACACAATCATCAAAAGCAGTCTCTGCGAGTAGTCACAACGAAGGCAACGCAACCGTAACCTTAGCACCTGAATCATCTGAGGCTGATTCTTCTTCAAAGGTTAGTGCTTCAAGTAGTCAATCAAGCTCATCTAGCTCACAAGCTAACAGTTCTTCTACGTTAGCTGACCGTTACCATGTCGGTGAAGACGTTGATGCCACAATCAATGGTCAAACAGTCACAGCTAAAGTCGTTTCGGTACAAGACAAAACCATTACAGTGCATCATGATGGCTACGATTATGTTGTACCATTTGACAATTAGGCGGTGAACTATGGCAATCAACATTGAACAAGTCAAGCGCCGTCGAACGACAGCGCAACCTAGACGTCCAAATTTCTATCGTTTGAAAAGGCACCATCCAATTCTAAAAACACTGTTATTAGCTTTGATTGGCATCTTAATCGTCACGGGTGCCGTAATTTATGGTAACCATACCCAGTGGCAAACCGCTCAAAGTGTCCAAAAAGCTAGTCACAAGGCGGTTACGAAAGCCAAAAAGCAACCCATTGTCAAAGCCAGTCAAGTCAAACAAGTGGCGGCACAAAAAAGTGTTAAACCCGATTACTCAGGCACTGGCGGCTTGTCTAGCAAAGAAGATATGCTAAAGCTAGCGCAAAGCAATCAAGCTGAAATTCTACGTGGTCATGTGGCTGTGCCTAGTTTTAGCATTAGTGAGCCAATCTATGAAGGTACAAGTAACCACGTCTTAGCCATTGGTGCGGGTATGAATGCGCCCAATCTAAAGTTTGGCACTGGCTTAGTGCCAATATTTGCGCACAATATGGGTGATTATAACGCCTATATCAGTGTTGGTTCACTGAATGCTGGTTATCAGTCTAACAGTGGGAATGGTTTAGGTAATTCAAAACACGTTGAGAAAAGTAAAATGGCTGATGCCTCATTAATTTCAATCAACGGTGGCACAATCAAAGCGCAGTCAGATGGTTGGGACTATGCAGATATGAATAGCTGGTTCAACAAAGATGGTAGTGTCTTTCAAACGCCATTTGGAAATGGTAATGACTACTTACCCGAGCATACTTGGGACACTGGTACATCTGATAAACGGTGGTACGGTACAGCGGTTTATAAGCTAAAGGCGGGAACAAGCACGATTACAATGTCTGCTCGAACTGATTCACAGGCTTACGATACTAATGGTGCTACCTGGTGGACATCATCAACGACCATGCCTTTCAATACGGCGCCAATTCCACCTGTAAAGCCGACACCTAAAAAAGCAACTTATAAGCTTAGTGAGCTTTACACAACGCCAGAGCCACACAAATCAGAAACAGATGATAGTGGTAAGGACAACAATGGTCAAAATGTTAAGCCAGGTCAAACGTTGCATTACAAGTTGACGTGGGATTTGAAGGGACTTGAAGCCATTGACGTGGACAAAGATACCTTAGCTAAGGGCTTGTCATTCATGGATGATTATGATGAGACTAAGCTAGATATTACTGATCAAACTAAAAAAGATTTCACTGTCATTGATGCTAAAACACAAAAGTCAGTGATGGATGAACTCCAACATGATTGGGATATTAAGAACGGTAAATGGACTTTGAAGGCAAAGAACGTTCAAGACTTTTTGAAAAATCATGCTGGTCATGAATTGACAATCACATTTAATCCAGTTGTCAAAAAGGATGCCTCAGGTACGGTAACAAACACCGCGGTTCAAAACGACTTTGGTCAGGATTTCGATACGGAAACAGTGAAGAATCCAATCACGCCCGATGCGCCAAAACCTGATACACCTGATACACCAAACACAAGCTATGGTGAAGCGCCAAAGGGTTGGTTATATGGTGCGATTGCAGCGATTGCATTAGCAGGAGCCGCCTTTGGATTCCGCAAGCCAATCAAGAAGTGGTTCCACAAATAACAATGGTTAACAGTGCCTTAGGGCATTGTTTTTTTGTTTTGTCCTTATCAAGCGATAAAATAATGAACAATATAGCTTGTTTTGTTCTTCACAAAGTGGTATATTTAAGAGGTTCAGAAGAGGTCTTGACATGCAATATCAGTAGTTTGCTTTCAGAATTATCACAATTAACTTGCAAGAAATTATCATATCTCACTTCATATAAATACTGTTGTTGCATGGCTTTTCAGAACATTTTTCCTAAGTTAAACAGTGAGTCAATCACACCTGATTTACTGCGCAAATAAAGCCATCCACTGATGGTTTTTTTGTGTGCGATTATAAACAATTGCACTTGTCAAGTTGGATGGACATAGAAAATTGACTGCTATTGGGTAAATTAATTAACTCAATATTATGAGAAAATAAACCCATGTTTTGATTTAAAATCTAGTCTATTATCAATGTCAATATCAGTCTAACGGCTAATATACACGTACGTATAATATAAATATATTCACGTATATACTAGCCACTATATACGTAAGTATATATGTGTATATATACACCATTATGTTAGCCATTATAGTGATGTTATATACACGAACATATATACATTATATACATCTTAAAACCTTGCTATAACAATATTTGCGCAGTTGTTCACTTTTGTTTTTCTTAACATTTTAACTATTGACCGAATGTCAATTTTATAGTCTTATTGAGAGAAGGAATAATTGCCACATGACTAAAAAAAATCCCAAATCCAAATACGCACGTTTAGATTTTAGTGAGCGTATCACGATCAAAAATATGATTGACGCGGGTAAAACCAATGCGGAAATTGCTCGAAAACTAAACCGTCCTCGAGCTACCATTACACATGAATTGCAGCGTAATGCCCGTGTCATGACTTGGCGTGGCAAAAAGAAAATATTGCGCCATACATACGAACCTGTGCAAGCAACAAGACGGGCTGAGTATTATCAATCAAAAGGACACCATTCACAGCCAAAAATTACGCCTAAAAAACGTGAAAAGATTGATTATTATCTCAAAAAGAAACATTGGTCACCAGAACAAATTGCACATGGTGTGCCACGAATTGGTGTCTGCACAAGGACAATCTATAACTGGATACTTAACCGCAACCTGAGTGCAACCATAAATGATTTACCGCTTAAAGGCAAAAGGCGCAGGCATCTTAGGGCAAAACCAGTTAATCCAGAACATAAACGGATGATGATTGAAACACGTTCAATACACAACCGTCCAGAAGTCATCAATAATCGCTCAACATTTGGTCATTGGGAAATTGATGGGGTGATGAGTCCGCAAGACTCCCAGTCTTTTGTGATCACTTTTGTGGAACGTAAAACACGCTTTATGGTTGGTGTCAAAGCAAAAAGTAGGAATTCAGAAGATGTCAAAACAGCCATAGATACCTTTATGTCAAGGTTTGAGAACGTTTGTGACAGTATCACATGTGATCGTGGCTCAGAATTCACCAGTAGTTTATTTATTTACAGCATTGAAAATACGTACGGTAAAAAGTTATATTACGCTGATCCACAATCACCAGGTCAACGTGGTACAAACGAACGCATGAATCGTGAATTAAGGCGTGTATTTCCTGCGGGCTATGACTTTACTAAAATCACGCAACGTAAGCTTCAAAACGCCATTCAGGACATCAATGAGCGTCCTAGAAACGTACTCAGGTTCAAAACACCTGAAAAAGTCTTTACTAAGCGAATCATGGCAGCTTAATCATCAATAGATGCTAAAAAATCGCTAATTGTTAAGACAGTTCAAAGTCAATAGCTTTGGGCTGCATTTTTGCGTATAATAATAACCAGATAAAGACGAATTAAGTGCTTAAATAACTGTTGAAGCAGTCTAAATTGAGGACCAAAAACAACAATAAATTATTATTGGTCAGCTTTAGAATGGCAAAACGACAAATGGCACTAAAACAGTCTCTGTAATGAGATTGTAAAGAAATCCGCTATCACAACAGCGACAACGGATTAGCGTAATTAAATTCAATTTTTTTAGTTTATTTGTTACTTTAGGGGTTGACAAATTCAAGATGTTTTTTAGTTAACATAATATATATTATCGAAAGTTGGATATCAAGGGCAGATTGCAATAGGTTTTCTCTATCTGTAAAGGTTTGTTAAAATGTCTGTCATATTCTGTAATTTGTTATGTAAATGAAATGAATTTAGCGTATAGCTATTCAGAAAATATACACTTCTTACATGAAATTTTCCAATGCTAGAACATGCCATAAACAGTGGCTTTTAGCGCTATTTCACATAGTCATTCCGATTTGTATGTCGTTATTATGACACAAAAAAAGACTAATCACTAGTCTTTGTGTGAGCCTATTTAACTTTTAAGCGTTTCTTAACTTATATCATCAATATTAACCTTGACATCTTTATCATCATCTATATCTGTCAAATTAACATCTTTTAAGGCATTGATTTCTTCGGCTAACTTCTGCTCATATTTCTTGATTTTCTGCTTGATGTATCGTTCTTTATAGCGTTCCATACTACGATATTCTTTATTAAAACGCTCATAAGGCGTTGAGCCTTGCAGTGCAATACGCATCGGCTTACGGTTGATTTTATCAGCGATCACTTCTAAATCTTTTTGCTTGATGGTTCTAAAGGTTGTTTTCTTCGGGATAAAGACACGTAGCTCACGGTTCTTATATTCGTTTGTCCCCCTTTCCTGTGGTGAGGAGGGTGTTGCGTAGTATATTTTGGTCTTGTATTCTTGTTGTACAAATTCTAAGAAGTCCCATGACATGAACTCAATACCATTATCGGCTGTGATTGTTCGTACCCATTTGCCATAATTTTTATAGAAGTATCTAAAACCTTTAATGACATCAAATGACTGTTTACTATCAATCTTAACCAGTACATAAAATCGTGTTTTTCGTTCTACCAATGTCAAAATAGCGGTTTTATCGTTAATTTCGCCATTCTTACCCTTTGCTGGCAGAACTAAGTCAATTTCCCAATGACCAAATTGTCTTCGTGTATTTATCTTTGGTGGTCGTTCATAGATTGAATGACGAACTAGAATACCTTGTGACTTTAGTTTAGTGCGCAGTCTGTCAATCTCACGCTGTTTTTGATACTGCGTTTTAATTTTAACTTTTTCTGTATCTGTATTGTTGGCTCGTTTTCGGTAATAAGGGCGCAAATAGATTTTACCCTGTCTCGCCCAATTTCTAATCGTTGATGCCGAGACTTCAATATCTGATACATGCGCTTCAGCGATTTGTTCGGGTGTCCAATGTTCAACATTGACCCAATGCTCAATCAGCTCTTTTAATTCATCTGTCAATAATTTTGAACCATTACCACGTCTCACACTTCTTTGAGTGGCGATAAATTGACCACGTAAGGCAGAATACTTGATACGTGAATGAATTTCAAGATTATACAATTGACGTTTACTTAAATTACTAAAATCAAAGATATTGCCTTGTTTTAATTCTCTAGAAATAGCCGACTGCGAGCGATTAAGTTTTCTAGCAATTTCAGACTGCGTTAGTTTTTCATCATTCCACATGTGTTCAATCAAATGTCTATCATTTTCATGAATACGTGGATATTTTATCTGGTCTGTTGGTTTTTTTTTGGTCATATATTTTAATTCTTACTCCTATAATTAGTTATGTGAATAAGATAATATTAGCATACTTTATCTATGCGCGTGAGTTGTTAAATGGGCATTTAAAAATGTAAACCTTTTCACATAATAGCTGACTAATTATAAAAAATTGAAATCATCAAGCAAATTATTAACATCTGCTAGTTCTTCATAATATTCAGTGAACCCGCGTGTGTCTAAACGCATACGTTCAAGTTCTGGTAATATATTGTTTTTTACAAACTTATATTGAACATGATTATATAGTAAAAGACGCATTGCACTAAAAATATGCTTTGCGTCTTTTTAACTAACCCTATTACCACTCATTACAATTACATAAGATGAGTACCCTTGTCGACGTATATTATATCTCCAACGACACCACTTGCGATTGGACTTAACAAAAAACTAGCCGTGTTGCCAACCTCATCAATCGTGACACCTACTCCATCAACAGAACGTTCATCTGACATTTGAATTAAACTACTGTGATCTTTAACACCAGTAACAGCTAGGGTTTTAATTGCACCTGCAGAAATGGCATTAACTCGAATTTTTTTATCAGTCAAATCACGTGCTAAATAGCGAACAGCTGATTCTAGCCCAGCTTTAGCTACCCCCATCATGTTATAGTTTGGAATAGCTCTTTCAGATCCCATGTACGAAAGTGTTACAATCGATCCATTTTCGTTCATAATATCATAACCATACTTTGCGGTCGCAATTAAGGAATATACACTAATATTTTGAGCAGTTGAAAAACTTTCTAGTGTTGAATCAGTTAATTTATTAGCTAAATCATTTTTTTCAGCGTAGGCAATTGCATGTACAATTCCGTCTACTTTCCCTACCGTTTGATAAATTTTTTCAAATGCGATTTGTATATTTTCCGGAGTAGAAACATCACATTCTACTTTCAATACAGACTCATCTACAAATCGATCTAAACTACGTTTCATACGATCATTTTGATAAGTTAAAATGACCTGTCCACCCTGATTTTGAATAGCTTGCATACAACCAAATGCAAGACTACTTTTATTTGCCACACCCATAACAATTATTTTCTTGTTGTCTAAAATTCCCATTACCATTTTCTTCCTTTACGAGATTTTTCAAGTATAATTATAGACTATCCATCATTTAAAATGAATTGTCAAGTTTTAAGAATAGGTTATAAAAAATATTCTAATCTAAATAGTCCAACTTATTGACTTCTGAGC
>NZ_VJYC01000016.1:0-40025 GCF_030400235.1 Leuconostoc sp. UCMA20149 | reverse complement strand
TCCTTCTTGGTGAAGTTTAACCAGTGAATCTTTAAAATCTTGTGAATAACGAATTGACATAAAAATACTCCTATACTTTCATTTTACGGACTGAATAAAAATAGTCCATTTTTTTAGTATAAGAGCAGTTATCTGCGACTTTAAATTTTGGAGATGTTTTTATTACGATTGATGCAGATTTACAAGACGATGTGGGGGCAATTATTGAAATGCTCGAAGCGCATGCTAAGGGTTTTGATATTGTGTATGGCGCTAGAAACAATCGTGACACGGATACTGCTTTCAAGAAAAAAAGTGCTTCTGCTTTTTATAAAATTATGAAGAAGATTGGTGTCCAAATGATTCCTCAGGTGGCTGATTATAGGCTGATGTCTAAACGATCGGTAGAACATTTATTGACTTACAAAGAAAAAAACCTTTTTTTGAGAGGAATCGTGCCAACAATTGGTTTTCCAAGCACCACAGTGTACTATGCTAGAAAAGAAAGAGAAGTGGGGACTACAAAATACCCACTGCGCAAGATGTTGTCCTTTGCATGGGAAGGCATCACCTCTTTTTCTGTTGCACCGATGCAATTTGTCTTAGCGATGGGATTAGTAACTATTTTGGTATCTTTGTTTATGTTGGCATACACGGTTTGGGAGTATATATCAGGAGAAACAATAGCAGGATGGTCATCTCTGATGGTTTCGATTTGGTTTATCGGCGGTGTACAACTCATTGGCTTGTATGTAATTGGTGAATATGTTGGAAAAGTATTTAATGAAGTTAAGGGACGTCCAAGGTTTATTATTCAAGATAATTTATTGAAAAACAATCTAGATAAAAAATAATAAATATTTTTAATGGACTTATTAATTGTACAAATAGTGTTCATACATCACGGTAAAAATGGTCTTATTTTAAAGGGAATATTTTCGTTTGAACAATACTCAGCTATGAAATGATTAGCATGGTCAGGAAAAAATTATGTAATACAAGAAAACACGCCATAAACTATGCTAAACTAAACAAGTTAATTGGTAAATATTTTTGATGGAGAGGGTAATTTAAATGAAAAAGAATATAATGATCGCTGTTGGCATTGTTGTAACTATGGTGTCTGTGCTACTGTATGCCCATTTCAATCAATCACAAGGTTTAGAAAACGTATCAACCCCTAGAGAAAGTAAAATGAAAAAAACTTCTAAATCTTCCTCAACACAAGGTATTTCATCGAGTTTGTCACAAAAACAATCATCGAGTACTAGTGAATCATCGGGTCATATAAATTCTCAGGGAACGTCAAGTTCAGTGGCAAACGATCCAAATACAGCAAGTTATAATCCTAACAAAACAGCTCAAGGTACAGAAGTTACTGCTGAAATGATTACTCAAGTTCGTCAAGAACTGATTCGTGCTGGATTGCCTGCCGACAAATGGGGGCCAAGTGATATCAAAAAAATTATCACAGAGTCATCGCAACAAAATATGTCAGTCATTGATTATGCTAAAGCTAATTATCATCAATAAAATGTACGGAACAGATCAAAGTTTAAGGAGCAAATATCTATGAAAAAATCGTCTATTATCGCTGGTGTAATTGTGACAATTGCAACAGCCTTGTCATTGAAGTCAAATTTAGTTTATGCTGCTGATAGCATTCCAGCTATCACTGCTGGAACGTCAGGACTACCAAGAATGGACGTTGTCGACGTTTCATCTAACAATGGTAATATTTCTGTTGCTTCGTTTCAAAAAATGCATCAATATGGTGTAGGTGCTGTAATTGTCAAATTAACGGAAGCTACTTCATATCGAAATCCGTATGCTGCAACTCAAATTGCGAATGCAAAAGCCGCCGGGCTCAAGATTGGTGCTTATCATTATTCTTGGTATACGTCACAATCTAGTGCGCAATCTGAAGCAAAGTACTTTACTGATTACGCTAAGTCTTTGAAACTGCCGTCTGACACCCTAATGGTTGATGATTTGGAAGACACCTACACAATGACGAATAATGTGACTAACAATGCAAAGGCATTCAACACGCAAGTCAAAGCGACGGGATTTTCCAATACGTCAACATATACAGGCCTTTACTATAAAAACACAACTGGACTGAATTTTTCGTACATAGGAAATAATAGGGCGTGGATAGCACAATATCCTTTTGCGCCAAGCAGCAATTCATTGTGGAACACAACATATGGTATGTGGCAGTGGAACAGCAATACAAGTTTCCCAGGTGTTAGTGGCACTTTTGATGTTTCGATTGATTATACGAATTTGATTACACAAGTTGTCAAGTATAAGGTTGGGGATGTTGTTAAAATAGCAAGTAATGCCTGGTCAGAAACTAATGGTTATACACTCGTCAATCGGCGAGATTGGGTGGGCACAGTGGTTTCAGCGAAACCAAAGGCTTATTCAAATTCAGCGTGGGAATATGATATTCAGTATTCAAACGGCATACACAGTGTACACGTTGCCGAGCAAGATGTGACCACCATTGCGGCAGCAAAATATAGTGTAGGTCAAACAGTTAAAATAGCAAGTAATGCCTGGTCAGAAACTAATGGTTATACACTCGTCAATCGGCGAGATTGGGTGGGCACAGTGGTTTCAGCGAAACCAAAGGCTTATTCAAATTCAGCGTGGGAATATGATATTCAGTATTCAAACGGCGTACACAGTGTACACGTTGCTGAGCAGGATGTGACCAAGAAATAAAAAATGCCGCGATATAAATGCTAACATGTTAAATGGCATAATCTATTAAATATTTAATAGATTATGCCATTTAACTTCTATAAGTAATCACGCAGTTAATCTATTATTATTGTTGGCATTCAGATTTTTATGAGAGAATATGGTAATATAATACTATGTGGTTTTCACTCTTACCACAATTAGGATAATTATGGATAATACAAAAAAACAATATATGGTCAGTGCCAGATCAATTACTAAAAATTTTCAACTTTACGCTAACCAATCAGAAAAGCTTAAATCAACTTTTTTAGGAAACACTGCAGATGCTAATTTCTGGGCATTACGTGGATTATCATTCGACGTTGAACCAGGTGACGTTGTGGGCATTGTTGGAACGAATGGTTCCGGTAAATCAACTTTGCTCAATATTTTAAGTGGTGTTATTCCACAAACTTCGGGGACCCTAGAACTAAATGGCAGTATTGGTGTTGTAGCTATTAATGAAGGCCTTAATTGGGACCTTACAGGGCGTGAAAATATTCGTTTGAAACAACTAATGATGGGAAAAACGAATAAAGAGATTGATGAGGCAATGCCTGATATTATTGAGTTTTCAGAACTCGGTGAATTTATTGATCAACCAGTTAAGGATTACTCGAATGGTATGCGTGCAAAATTAGGATTTTCAATTGTTACGCACAATGATCCTGATATTTTAATCGTCGATGAGGCTTTATCGGTTGGAGATTCCAATTTTTCGAATAAAGCACTTAGTAAAATACGTGAGTTTATTGCCGAAAAAAAGACAATTTTTTTTGTGTCTCACGATTTAGAACAAGTTCGCGAATTCACCAATAAAGTGATGTGGATTCAATATGGTGAAATGCGTGATTTTGGTCCAATGAAACAAGTCACTGATGAATATGAAACGTTCGTTAAAGACTTAAATGCGATGTCAGATGAAGAACGTGATACTTTTGTATCAAACCAAAAGCATAACCAACAAATTTTTACGTTAGCGCAATTGCAAGATAAATTATCGCTAAATGGTCATAACAAAGAAGATGTTGAAGCCAGAACTGCAATCAGAAGTTTCCAAGGCTTTAAAGCGATTCCACTTTATACTGCTTTAACAGTGTTGTTTGGTTTAATGGCACTAGTTGTATATAACTATTTGTTGAAGGGATGATAGCACAATGTGGATAATGATCAAATCAATATTTAGTTTAGTTGTTGAGCAGGTTAATTATTTAGGTATGGCTATTCGGTTAGCAATTTATGATACCAAGGCTAACAATGCACATAAATATCTAGGTAATTTTTGGGAAATTTTAGATCCGTTATTTCAAGTTTTAACTTATGCAATTATATTCGGTGGTGGTTTTCGACAATCAGCCCCAGTTGAAGGGACGCCATATTTTGTTTGGATGTCTGTTGGCTTTTCCGCTTGGTATTTAGTAAACCAAGGATTTAGCGATACTATTCGTTCTATTCAGACACAAATTTTTATGGTAAAAAATGTTAAATTTCCAGTTTCCGTTTTACCAACAATTCGGGTGTTGCAGGTATTTCCTGCAGTTTGTTCCATTTCAATTGTTGCATTTATTAGTATGGCATTGACAGGACATTTTCATGTCTCTATCTACTGGATTCAAATCATCTATTATATGTTTGCTGCTCTTGTGATGTTGTTTTTCCTGGGAATTTTTAGCGCAACAATTAATATCTTAATTCCCGACTATGATTTAGCCATCCGCCAAGTGTTACGGTTGTTGTTCTTTGTATCAGGCATTTTATTTGAACCTGCAAAAGGCAATGCATTTAACTCATTAATTTATTACATTTCTCGTGTTAATCCTTTCTATTATATTGTTAATGGGTGGCGTGATACATTTCTGTTTGACAGATGGTTTTGGAATTCACCATTGCAGTTGACAATGTTTTGGTTGGAAATTGGCATTTTTGCTGTAATAGGTACACATTTGTACTTGAAGTTCAAAGATCAATTGATTGATTTTATTTAAAATGGAGATATTATGACTGGTAAAAAAGTGTCGGCAGCGATTGTTACATACAATCGACTAGATTTGCTGAAAGAATCGTTGGGTGCCGTATTAGGACAAACAAAGTATTTAAATCATGTTATTGTAATTAATAACAAATCGAATGATGGTACAAAAGAGTATTTGTCATCTTTAGAAGATGAACGGCTTGTAGTTTTCAATTCGGAAGATAATTTAGGTGGCGCCGGTGGATTTAACCAAGCTGTGCGCCTTTTCGCTGAAAAAACAGACGATGATTATGTTTGGTTGATGGATGATGATACGATTGTGCAACCCGATGCACTTGAACACTTGGTGGATTTTGTTGAAGAACACGATCATGTTGGATTCGTTAACTCCCAAGTTCGTTGGGGCAGCCTTGAGGGTAATCCTTCATGGATGAATGTACCTGCGCCACGTGGTTTTACATGGCAAATGTATATGACACCGAAAAATCCAGCTGTCGAGGTTGTAAATTCAACATTTGTTTCGGTAATGTTTTCTCGCAAAATGGTAGCAATGATTGGATTACCCCAAAAGGAATACTTTATTTGGGGTGATGATATGGAATATACTAATCGTATCGCAGATGTTGATCGTGGTTATACAGTTTTAAACTCAATTGCCGTTCATAAATCAAAAGAAAACACAATGCCTGGTGATATTGTGAAAGAAAAAGATGAATCACGTCTTTGGCGCTACGACTTTGAATTTAGAAATCGTGTGCTGACGGCAAGACGCATTTCAAAGCATGAATACATGCACACAGTTATCAATGGTTTTAGATTTGATTTAAGATTTGTGTTGTTTAATAAGAATGTTAAGTTTAGATTTACTAAAGCAAAAATGATTATCCGCGGTATTTTTAAGGGCATATTCTTTAATCCAGAAATTGAGTATGCAGAGGGTCTTATGAGAATACCAAAGCGATCAATTAATGCACTATTTAAAGCGCGTTATCTGGCAATGCCTAAAAAAACTTTTACCCTTGATGACGATCTGAATGTTATCAATGAGGCAAGTATTGAAGACTATCAGGGTTATACTGTTGCTGCAGATAATTTTATTTTGAAACAAAAAGCTGATACCTTAAAAAATTTATCTTAATTGTTTCAGTAATTGTAAAGCTGAAAAAAGTTAAGCGTAATTTGTCTTTTTTTGTTGAAAAGGTCAACCATTTTAATTTATCAATTTAGAGAAGGAGGGGCAGGCTGTGCCTAATAGAAATATAGGTTACATTATTTCTAAAAAAATATTAGATTTGTCAGTGTCCTCAGTTGCTTTAGTATTTTTGTCACCGCTTTTTCTGATTATTGCGATTGTCATTAAATTCGATAAAAAAACGAGTCGTGTTCTTTATCAACAGGAACGGGTTGGAAAGTTTGGAAGAAAGTTTAAAATTTATAAATTTCAAACGATGGTTGATAACGCTGAATTGATTTTAGAACAAGATGAAAAATTACACGCCGAATTCATTAGTAATGGTTATAAATTAGCAACGCGTGAAGATCCTCGAATAACAAAGTTTGGTGTTTTTTTGAGAAAGACATCTCTGGACGAATTACCCCAATTTTGGAATGTACTAGTTGGTGAAATGAGCATCATTGGACCTCGTCCTGTCGTTGAAGACGAACTGCAAGAATATGGCGATCAGGTTGATAAGTTTTTGTCAGTA
The DNA here is from genome assembly GCF_030400235.1 of Leuconostoc sp. UCMA20149. NCBI lineage: Bacteria > Bacillati > Bacillota > Bacilli > Lactobacillales > Lactobacillaceae > Leuconostoc > Leuconostoc sp. UCMA20149. Next base: position 33,614 of record NZ_VJYC01000016.1, on the reverse strand, counting down.
ACACCCGGTATCTTCGGACTTTGGCAGGCGAGTGGTCGGAGTAATATAGTTTATCCAGAACGTGCGCATATTGAATTAGAGTATGTGGATAAGGCTAACTTAAAGTTCGACTTCTACGTTTTGTTTAAAAATATTATTGCAGTATTTAAGCAGGACGGTGCTTTTTAATGATATATATCGCAACACATAAAAAATATGTGATGCCACCATTTGATGGTTATCAACCTATTCTTGTTGGCGCGGCGCGTCACTCTGAGTTGCCGAGTGGCTACCTATCTGACGCCACTGGTAGAAATATATCCCTGAAGAATAGCAATTTTAATGAACTAACAGCCATCTACTGGATTCGTTATAATACTAAGGATGAAGTTGTTGGTTTAATGCATTATAGAAGGTATTTGGGTTTAAAAAAGAGTCATAGACTTGAAGATATTCTTCAGAATCAGCAGATTAATCATTTGTTAAGCCAATATGATATTATTTTGCCTAAAAAAAGAAATTATATCATTGAAAATCAAAAAGATCATTATTTGCATGCTCATTCAACAGAACCGTATGTTATCATGAAACAGGTGATTGCAATGAAATACGTTGAATATTTACCAGCGTTTGAGCAAATGGAAAAATCTACATCAGCGCATTTATTCAATATGTTCATTATGCCAAAGCGTTTGTTTAATGATTATGCTGACTTTTTGTTTGGTGTTCTTGAAGAAGTTGAGAAAAATATCGACACTGAAAAGTTTGAAGGGCAGGAAGCAAGGGTATATGGATTTTTAGCAGAGCGACTGATGGATACTTGGGTGAACACAAAAAGGGTATCTGTGGTTGAATGCCCTGTGATAGGACTTGAGCGGACAAATTGGTTGGATAAAGGGTATAATTTTCTTAAGCGGAAGTTTTTTCCAAAATCAAAAAAAAAGGTGCATTTCTAATGACAAAAAAATACAATACAAAAAATTATGATTATCTCGTTGTCGGTGCTGGACCGTTTGGTATGATTTTTGCATACGAGGCGGCTAAGCGAGGCAAGAAGTCCTTGATTGTGGAGAAACGTCCATATATCGGTGGTAACATGCATACACACACAGAGCATGGTATCACAGTGCATGACTTTGGTGCCCACATTTTCCACACTGATAACAAAGAAGTATGGGATTATATTCGCCAGTTTGCTGATTTTAATGGTTTTCAAAACCAAGTTGTTGCAAACTATAAAGGCACACTGTATAATTTGCCCTTTAATATGAATACTTTCTACCAGATGTGGGGAACGAAAACACCTGACGAAGCACACGCAAAAATTGAAGAACAAAAGAATGCAGCTTTGAAGGATCTGGGTGATCGACAACCTCGTAACTTAGAAGAACAAGCAATTAGCTTAATTGGTACAGATATTTATAATAAGTTGATTAAGGGTTATACGGAAAAACAATGGGGTCGTAAAGCAACAGAACTACCCGCTTTCATTATTAAGCGATTGCCAGTGCGCTTCATTTATGATAACAATTATTTCAATCACCGTTATCAAGGAATTCCAGTGGGTGGTTATACACAGATTTTTGAGCGCATGTTGGAGCAGTCAAATGGATTGGTCGACGTTTTAACTGATACAGATTTCTTTGATGACAAAGAAACATTACTATCAGAATTTCCTCGAATGTTATACACGGGTATGATCGATCAGTTCTTTGATTATAAGTTTGGTGAACTGGAATATAGATCATTGCGATTTGAGCATGAGGTGATTGATTCAGACAACTATCAAGGTAATTCAGTAATCAATTATACTGACGCTGAGACGCCATATACACGTGTTATGGAATGGAAACACTTTGATGGATTAGCCGATGAAGGTAAAACAATTATTACTAAAGAGTATCCACAAGATTGGGATCGTTCAAAAGAGGCTTATTACCCTGTTAACAATGATGAAAACACACGCATTTACAAAGCTTACGCTAAAGAAGCGCGTGACAATCATCCAGAAATTATTTTTGGTGGTCGCTTAGGCAAATATCGTTACTTCGATATGGATCAAGTGTTTAATGATGCTTTTAATACTGTCCGCCAAGAATTTGATATCAATCAAGATTTTAATTTTGCTCACGATGAAGTTAAATAAACATGCCCGTTAGGGCGTACATAATATGAAATGAGAAAAGGTGTAATGGAAGTGGATATTAAAAATAAAAGAATCGAGCATAATAGTGATATCTTGTCTTTAATTGTCCCTGTCCACAATGAAGAAGATACAATTGAAATTTTTTACAAGGCGATTAAAAATGTTGCACCAAAAATAAATGCCTTGATTCACTTTCACTTTATTGATGATGGTTCAACTGATAAGACGCTCGATTTGTTACGACAATTAGCTCAGCAAGATAACAATGTTCATTATATTAGTTTTTCACGTAATTTTGGTAAAGAAGCTGGACTTTATGCTGGTTTGCAACAGGCTGACGGCGATTATGTCGCAGTAATGGATGTCGATTTGCAAGATCCTCCCGAACTCCTGCCTGAAATGTTAAAAGAAGTACAGAGTGGTGACTGGGATGCGGTTGGCACAAGGCGAGCGGATCGTAAAGGTGAAGCAAGGATACGTTCTTGGTTTTCAACGCAGTTTTACAAATGGATGAACAAAATCAGCCAAACACAATTAGTGGATGGCGCACGAGACTATCGTGTTATGACACGACAAATGGTTGATGCTATATTGTCGTTATCTGAGAATCAACGTTTTAGTAAGGGAATTTTTACTTGGGTAGGTTTTAAGACTAAGTATATTCCGTTTGAAAACCGAGAGCGTGTTGCTGGACAAACTTCATGGTCGTTTTGGTCACTAAGTAAGTATGCAGTTGAGGGGATTGTGTCTTTCTCCACTGTTCCTCTGACAATTATTACAGTACTAGGTTTCATCTCTTTCGGTATATCAATTTTGAGCGCAATCTTCATCGTTATCCGCGCATTGGTTCACAATAATAGTGTCGATGGTTGGCCATCTATGGTGACAATAATTTTATTTATCGGTGGTGTGCAGTTGTTGAGTCTAGGTGTGATTGGCAGATACATTGCGGCAATTTTTTTGGAAACGAAAAGAAGGCCTATCTTTATTACACGTGAAGAAAAATAGCTTATCAGAAAATCTGATTATTTTCTGACATTGCATATCATTGAGTATCTAAAAAGACATAATTATAAATTTATAGTATAATGGAGTTTAGATTATTGGGGGAATAGTGAATGCACTATTCCTTTTTTAGAACGGATCGTATTATGAAAATTTATTATCAATCCTTAAGATTTTTAAAAATTAATTTTTTGTTTTTGTGGTTTTCTCTAATTGCGTTATATGTTATTCAAATTGCTGTGATGTCGAGTAATCCAGAATATGGCACTGGCGACTGGGGCAGTAATGTTTGGGTCAATGGGATTCAATTTGTTATAAACGATAGTACTGCAGCAGGTATTAATGTTCTTTTAATGATGATTTTGTTGTGGATGTTGCTCATCATTACAAATCGTGTTCCTGTCACATTAATAATTGCAACGGTAATGACCACGATTGCTGCTATAGCAGAATATCAGTTAATAAATACCCGACAAGAAGCAATAACAGAAGCCAGTTTACAAGAGATTACAGCTATAGGTGATTTGTTAGGTATGTTGGATATTAAGCTAGTAATTAGTGCAATTGCTTTTTTAATTCTGACACTTATATTACTGGTAATTGTATATCGTCGAAACAAATGGATCATTTTTAGATCAATTCGTTGGCGCGCATTATTATTTGTTATTTCAATAATAACATTGTTACCGTTTTTATCCATAAACTCTGACAAATATGAAGATACTTTCAATAAATTAGGTGATGTCCCTAAAGTATGGGATTCTTTATTTGATGCTGCATCAAATGGTGGTATTGTAGCTTTATTAAATTCGCGCACTACTGACGCAATGGTTGAGCCAAAAAATTATAGTCAACAGGCTATGAAAAATCTAGTTACTAAATACACTAAGCAATCCGTGTTAATCAATCAAACGCGTAAGAATACTAATTTTAAAAACCAAACTGTCATTTATACTTTAAGCGAATCGCTAACTAAACCCAGTTATGTGCCTGGATTAACGATAAGCGATGATCCACTACCGAATATAGATAATGTTATGGATAATACAAGTTCTGGTCATATGGTATCATCTGGCTATGGGGGAGGTACTGCAGGGATAGAATATTCCACGCTAACAGGATTCAATATTACTTCTTATCGCCCTACTGTTACGATGCCTTATTCACAGTTAACAAGCAGTATTAATGAAAAATCTACTATTACTGGACAATTTGATAATAAAATTGTGGTTCACCCATATGTGGGCTCATTTTATAATCGACGTGCCGTCTATAAGAATATGGGAATAAATTATTTCTACACAACAGATAGTGCTGTACCCGTTAAATATCAAAAAACTATTGATGGTGATGCACATATCAGTGATGAATCTGCCTATAAAAATGTTCTAAGTAAAATTAGTAAAAAGAATAATAGTCAGTTTATTCAACTGCTAACAATGCAAAATCACACGCCCTGGACTTTTGAAGGGCGAGATTATAATATGATTGAACCAACTAATTCAAATGCTGATGAAAATACAATTGAATCCTATTTGCAAGGGCTTCATTATACTGATGAGGCAACTCAAACGTTTTTGGATAAGTTGAATGAATTAAGTCGTCCGATTACATTGGTTTGGTATGGGGATCATTGGCCAGGAATATTTAACTTTGTCAACACTACCACGGATGCCTTGTCTGCACACTCAACACCTTATTTCATTTGGCAAAATGACGCTGCGAAGAAGGCGAATGGGACCGTCAATGTCTCGGCCAACTATGCTGACCCATCTGACTTTACGGCTATGATGATGAAGATGAATGGTATGAAAGTTGATGCCTATTGGGCACTGAAAACAGAGATGCTAGAAAAAGTGCCAACAATCAACAACTACACACGCGATGATAAAGGAAAATTGACATTTCTTGATCAGCAGGGTAATAAAATTGACGAAAAGTCTTTAACCAAAGATCAGCAAGAAATTGTTAATGACTTTAAATTAGTACAATATGACATTACAACGGGTGAAAGTTATCTGCTCAAAACTAATTTTTTCCAGAAAGTGAAATAACATGGCGACAAAGAAATATTTAAATGCGTTTTTGATGTCACTATTAGCATTGGTGGGTGTGCTTTATTTGACTAAAGTGCAAGGCGATTTGCATGCACACTATGGTGCTGGGAAACTTGTTAGCTATTTTGCATGGCCATTACTTTTGGTTGGAGTCAACAAATTGCTAAAAATTGAACAACGTAAAACGGGGACACTATTTGAAGTTTATTTACTGATATCGACATTTTTTGCGTTTTTAGGCTTTATAACTGTGTTAGGAGTTATAAACATTTCGGCGCCATTTCAATTTTCAATGGGAAATTGGTGGGACGCCATTACAGCAGGAGCTATAGGTAATGAAGGAAATATGAAGACACCATTAGGTGATATTTGGACGAATTACCGAGTTGGCTGGTTTCTGATGATGGCGCCGATTGCCATTAAACTGTCTGATTATATTGATCACAAAATTACAACAAAATGGGCACAGATTCTAGTTGCAATTATTTTGATGATTTTACCACAATATATTAGTCGTATTATTGATTTACCATTTAGTCTGAATGCTGCGATGCTTGGTGCAGGGCTGTTAATAATCACCAGTTTAATTATTATAGATTCAAAAAAGTGGCGTCTATTATGGATTGGCTTTGGTGCCGCCGTTGTGATTATTGCTGCGAAAATTAGTGGTGTTTACTTTAGTTACGGTAACGCAGAAAATATATTTGTTACAATCATTGGTTTGATCACTGCAATAAAACTCATAGAATTTTTATTAGATTTTGTATTAGTTCGTGTACAATGGAAACAGTCAAGATTTTCATTACTTGCAATTACATTGGTTTTATTGTCAGTAGTAACATTATTAGCAAACTTAACTGTTGTATTAAATTAAGAGGGATATATGAATCAAAAGGTCAGTGTCGTAATTGTAACTTTCAATCGACTTGCGTTATTGAAAGAAGTTATTGAGAGTTTGCAGCAGCAAGAGACTGCCGTATCGCATTTAATTGTGGTGGATAACGCCAGTGAGTCAGATACACAATCCTATTTGGAATCACTAGGGGATCGAATTGAGTATGTTCGTTTACCAAATAATATTGGTGGCGCTGGTGGTTTTAATGCAGGAATCCGTTATTTTATGTCATATACTAGCGATGAATTTGTATGGCTGATGGATGACGACACTATCCCACAAAGAGATACATTGTCCCAGTTACTTGCGTTTTCTAACGTTAAAAAAAATTTTGGATTTTTGGCTAGTGATGTGCGCTGGATTGATGGCCATCGCGCCCTTATGAATCGGCCAGCCCCAATGAATCGACTTAAAAAAGTACCTGAAGATTTAACTGAACCGATACAAGTACAAAATGCAACTTTTGTTTCTTTATTGATGAAAAGGTCTGTTGTTAAACAAATTGGCTTACCAATTACCGATTTTTTTATTTGGGGTGATGATATTGAGTATACTGAGAGGGCTGCCCGTGTAGCACCGGGATATTTTGTCCCCAGCGCGAAAGTGGTTCATAAAATGGCTACAAATGTTGGTAGCAGTTTATTAAATGATGTGCCGGAACGAACTCCTAGATACTTTTATTCTTATAGAAATAAAGTTTATTATGCTAAGAAAAGAGACAGTTATCGAAAATATCGCGCGTTTTTGCGTATATTTTTGGAATACTTACAAATTAGGTTTTCTAGAACTGAAAGAAAGCAAGAAAAACTATCAACGCTTAAACGTGGTGTATCAGTTGGAAAATCTTTTAATCCGAACATAGAATTTGCGGATGATTTTAATGACAACCACCATTAACCTCAAGGAACTATCATGGAAAAAATAAAAAAACTACTCATACAGTATCAAGTTGCCATTTTATATTTGATTTTTGGTGTTTTGACGACAATTGTCAACATTGTTGTTTTTGCACTCTGTTACAAAATCTGGCACGTTGATTATTCATTTTCTTACGTTGCCGCGTGGTTTTGGTCTGTATTATTTGCCTATTTGACGAATCGTAAATGGGTGTTCCATTCGACAGCTACCAATGTCAAATCAGTGATAAATGAGATTTGGCAATTTATTGTTGCGAGAATTGTCACAGCACTACTAGGTTATGCTATTTTGTCTTTTGGGGTTGTTGTGCTCAAACAGGACGCGCAAATTTGGAATGTGATTCAAAATATATTTGTGATTGTAACTAACTTTGTACTAAGCAAACTAGTGATATTTAAAAAGAAGGCGTAAGCCTTCTTTTTAATGTCTTGCATTAGCAACCTGAATTAGGTCTGATACAAATTTATTGAGTGTAACGACATCATCAGCGTCAGGGCTAAGGTTGATTTTAACGCCCTCGGAACCTTTAATACCAGATGTTTTGGCAAATTGTGCTTCAAATTTTGGGACAGCCAAGCCAAAATCACTGAGATAATAAGTGTCACCAGAGCCAGCCACGCCATATACAACACCTGTTAAATCGTCATGAGCAAGGTCTTCAAAAAAGTCTAGACCTTCATCTGGAAGCGAACCCTTATCGTATGTATAAGGGACAACGATGGCGATATCGACATTTTCCAGTTCATCAGCCTCGGTTTGGCTGATTTCTGTTTTTTTAACTGATACGTTTGCTGCAACTAAGGCGTCAACAATGACGTCGGCAACTTGTTCATTGTTACCCGTGATAGTTGCATATACCACTTGTGCATTCATTTAAAAATCCTCAATTCATTATCTTCAATACTATTATAACGATTTATTGACGCGTTGCACAGCATTCGTTTGTGCAAAATGTAACGAATTGTGACGGTTTATTGACAAAACAACAAAAACGCTTTACTTAGTAGGTTGGTGGCCTTATTATATTAAGAGTATTCGAAATAAAAAACCGCAATACAATGCAAATTTTCAACTGCCACTTGCGTGAATTAGTTATTCTATCACAAGCATAATAACTAACACGCCAATAGGAGATTAAAAATGATACATCAGTTGTTGGCTGAATTCATGGGTACAGCACTCATGATAATTTTTGGGGTTGGCGTTCACGCTGACGAAGTGCTGAACCGTACAAAATATCACGGTTCGGGACATATTTTTTCGATTACAACTTGGGGATTTGGTATTGCCATGGTGTTGTTCATCTTTGGTGATGTCTATATTAATCCCGCAATGGCGTTGGCGCAATATATTTTGGGGAATATTGATTTACCTTATTTTATAATTGTCAGTTTTGTAGAAATTTTTGGTGCCGTTATAGGGTCATTGATTGTATACGTTATGTATGCTGATCAATTTAAGTTATCAGAAAAAGACATTGATCCGGTCATTGTTCGGAATATCTTTTCGACGGCGCCAGCCATTCGTAATTTACCACGTAATTTTTTTGTTGAAGCATTTGCAACTTTCATATTTCTAACCGGTATTTTATCTATTTCTGCTCATGCAGGTGGTGTGCCAGGAATGGTGCCATTAGGTGTTGGCTTTCTTGTTTGGGCAGTTGGTATGGGGCTAGGCGGTACAACTGGATTTGCAATGAATCAAGCCCGGGATATGGGACCAAGAATTGCATACACAATTATTCCATGGCAAAAGCGAACAACGAGTGATCTTAAATATGGTTTACTCGTTCCAGGTATTGCCCCATTTATTGGCGCCATTTTTGCGGCACTGTTTGCTAAATTCTATCTCGGAATTTAAGCGCTTTAAATCCTAACGTTCGTTTTTGTTTCTTATAAGATAGCTTTTGTTCGGAATAACCGAACTTTTTTTTGTTTTGTGAGAGAAGGTTAATATGATTACGAACGCATTGACTATAATAACTGGTAAACTAGATAGTGGAGATAGTTAGTCATTTTCCATTAAGACAATTGCGGATATTGTCTAAATTCACTTTAAAAGGACAGAAATTATGCTTGAACGATATTCACGACCAGAATTACGCAATATATGGTCATTGCAAAATCAATACCAAACATGGCTTGATGTAGAAATTGCAGTTGATGCGGGTTGGGTTGCAGAAGGACATATACCAGCTGATGATCTGGCTAAAATACGCGCTAATGCGACTTTTGATGTTGACCGTATTGCCGAAATTGAATTGTCTACGCGCCATGATGTAGTGGCATTTACGCGTAATGTGTCTGAATCATTAGGTGATGAACGGAAGTGGATTCATTACGGTTTGACTTCAACAGACGTTGTTGATACTGCGCAAGCCTTACGCTTGCGTCAAGCAAATGACATCATTAAACAAGATCTATACGAATGGCGCGAAGCCATTAAAGTCCTAGCATTAAAATACAAAGATACAGTCATGATGGGGCGTACTCATGGGGTCCATGCTGAACCCACAACATTTGGTTTGAAAATGGCTCGTTTTTATGCTTCAGCAACACGGGCAATAGAGCGTTTTGAGCGTGTGGCAAAAGAAGTTGAAACTGGTAAATTATCTGGCGCCGTTGGTACTTTTGCTAATGTGCCGCCGCGAGTTGAAGAAGTGGCGATGGCTGAATTAGGTTTAACCCCACAACCAATCGGTTCACAAGTCCTGCCAAGAGACTTGCATGCCGATTATATCCAGACAATCGCTTTGATTGGCACACAAATGGAAGAGCTTGCCACTGAAATCCGGTCATTACAACGTTCAGAAATTCATGAAGTCGAAGAAGGTTTTGCTAAGGGGCAAAAAGGGTCCTCGGCTATGCCACATAAACGTAATCCAATCGGGGATGAAAATATTACCGGATTAGCTCGCGTATTGCGTGGTTACGCAGTAACGGCGCTGGAAAATGTGACATTGTGGCATGAGCGTGATATTTCACATTCATCTGCGGAACGTATTATTTTGGCTGATGCAACGGCTCTGATTGATTACATGCTGCACCGCCACACTGGTATCTTAACCAATCTTGGCGTTTTCCCAGATACAATGCGTCAAAATATGGACCGGACGTATGGCTTGATTTATTCGCAAAGGTTACTATTGAGTTTAATTGATGCGGGATTGTCACGCGAGCAAGCTTATGATACTGTACAGCCACTAACAGCACGTTCATGGGATGAACAACTCATGTTCCGTGATTTGGTTGACGCTGATCCGACCATTCAAGCTAATTTAACGCCTGCACAAATTGATGATGCGTTCGATTATCACTACCATTTGCGTCATGTGGACGAGATTTTTAAGAGAGTAGGCTTAGTATGAACAACTTGATTAGTCATCCAGCGATAAAAAAAGTGCTTTTAACTGAAACGGACATACAGGCACAAGTTCAGCGCGTTGCCAATGAATTAACAGAAAAGTTTCAAGATAATGAACAACGCCCGGTATTTATAGCTGCTTTGAAAGGTGGGGTCATTTTCGCCACAGACCTATTGCGAAAAATGCCTCTTGATGTGGACTTTGACTTCATTGACGTTAAAAGTTACAGTGGATCTGCTTCTACTGGTCAGGTTAAAGTCGTTCATGATGTGAATATGGATTTAGCTGGACGCGATGTGGTTGTCATAGACGACATTATTGATTCCGGGCGTACCATGCAATGGCTAAGTGATTATTTTGCCCTCAAAGGGGCTAAAACTGTTACCACTGTTGCCTTGGCTGATAAACGTGAAGCGCGTGTAGTTGATTTTGATGTCGATTATTATGGTCTGATAGTGCCCAATGAATTTGTGGTTGGTTACGGTATGGATTATAATAATTATTTCAGAAATTTGCCAGTCATTGCCGTTATTGATTTTGACAAGTTGAATTTGATTGGTTGATAAAGAATTATAAAGTAAGTATTGTTATTATTTTATCATTTCTGTATAATATAAATAAGATTTCGATGAAAGAAAGAGTACACTACTTTTTAATGTAGTAGAAAGCGCTGGTTGATGGGAAAGCGTCATTAAAGGTATTGGAAAGTAATTCTGGAGAGAATCAATGTTTTGGATAACGAGACATTGATCGGTCACGACCGTTATATCGTATGGCTATCGGCATTGCGCCCGTAGTTAAGATAGAGATAGCTAGTTTAGTTTTGCTAGTTAAACGACGGTGGTACCGCGAGAATTCGCCCGTTAATTGTTTTGATAACAATTAGCGGTTTTTTTATTGGAAAAAATAGTAAGGATGACAATATGGAAAATTCAGTTGGTGGCTTGTATCGAGTCAAGCACAATAGCACATAATCACAAATAGCATTTAAACGTAATGGAGAGAACCGTATGACAACAAAATTAGATATTAAAAAGACTTTATTATTAGCATCATTGATTTTCGGCATGTTTTTTGGCGCAGGGAACTTAATTTTTCCCGTTCATTTAGGGCAGCTAGCTGGTCTAAATTGGGGACCCGCCACTATTGGTTTCTTACTTAGCGCAACTGTTATTCCGCTAATGGCACTCATCTCGCTATCGCAAACGCGTGCCACAGGTATTTATGACTTGGCTAAGCCTTTGGGACGTGGCTTTGCGATATTTTTCCTGATTGCTGTCCATGTTTCGTTGGGGCCAATGATCGCCACACCTCGTACAGCAACGGTTGCGTATTCATTAAGTTTCGCTAACTGGATTCCAAGTAGTTGGCAGTCAATTGCGCAATTGATATTCTCGGCAATTTTCTTTGGTATTGTTTATTTCTTGGGATCGCGTGAACAAAATTTGACGAAGTATATTGGTCAATATTTAAATCCCATTTTCGTTATTTTGTTGGTTTTGATTTTTTTGTTAGCGATTTTCAATCCCATGGGCACTCTAAAGCATACGGCTGAAGCTGCTTATCAAACACAGGCATTCTCGTCGGCATTTATTGAAGGCTATAATACGCTTGATGCCATTGCAGCCTTAGCATTTGGTATTACGATTGTTCGTGCTATTGAAGCCATGGGCTTTAGTGGTCGTCGACAGATCGCGCAAATCACTGCAAAAACGGGCTTCATTGCAATTGCTGGTATTGCGATTGTGTATATTGGTTTAATCTTGCTAGGCGCTACGTCGTTGTCGCATTTTAAATTATCGGAAAATGGCACAACTGCTTTGATGCAAATTACCAATCATTATCTTGGTTCCTTTGGGGGCGCGTTCTTGGCTGTGATGGGCACAATAGCTGTTTTGACGACAGCGATTGGATTAACAGCAAGTTTTGCGCAAGATTTTCACCGTATTTTTCCAAAGATTAGCTATAAAAAATGGTTGATCTTGACGATTGGGCTTTCGTTCATGGCTGCCAATTTTGGGTTAGATAATATTATTGCTTGGGCTGTGCCAATCCTCATGTTTTTATATCCAATCGCAATTACGCTGATTTTGTTGGGATTATTATCACCATTGTTTAATAATGCAAGTGTCGTTTATTTATCAACCATGATTTTTGCAATGATACCAGCAATCATGGATGGTATTGCCAATTCACCATTTTCAGGATTGTTCAAAGGGGTGGTTGGATATCATGACGACATGGGCACCCTGCATTTTGGCATTTATCAAAATTTGTTGCCATTTGCAGACATGGGTTTTGGGTGGATTACGCCAACGATACTTGGATTTTTAATTGGAATTATCCTGTATAGAATTAAGTTAAATCGCATATTGAAAACGGTCAGTGATACAATGCAGTAAAAAAAGCGATCTTAAGATCGCTTTTTTTGTTGGCTGATAAAATTTTGTAAACTATTTGAGTAGAGCGGTTGATTTTGTTGCAATTCAGCAATATTTTTTGCGCCCAATAAAGTGAATAAGCGTGGTAATGCTTGTTGCCAGTCTAATATTTGTTTGGTCAAATCTAATTCGCCATGATCCATCAGAGTTTGTAACATGAAACCGGCACTTGAGGCCAAATTGGCGCCAAGCATTAGACTAGTTACAATATGATTGGCGTTTTGAATGCCACCTGTTGCTATCAGCGGTAGTGCATTTTGTGCGAGTTGTGCTGAAATGAGACTTTCAACCGTAGAAAGTCCGTAATTGTCTATATTAAACGAATCATCGTTACGATTACGCCGACGTTCAATCACCGCAAAGTTTGTACCATTAGCGCCCCCAACATTGATTGCGGCGGGGTGGAGTTGTGCTATTGTTTGATAAGTCGCAACGCTCATCCCAAAGCCAACTTCTTTAATAATGACTGGAACAGGCGATTTAGCAATCACTTCGGCTAAGTTATCAAGCCATTTAAATTGGCGATCTCCTTCAGCCATAACAAGTTCTTGTGCAACGTTAACGTGCATTTCAATAGCATTAGCATCAATCATGTCAATCGCATCTCTGACATTTGCAATAGGGTGATCAGCACCTAAATTTGCAAAAATAAATCCCTCTGGATTGCGTTGGCGAACAATTTTAAATGTTGTTGCTTGTGATGGCTCTTTAAGTGCAATTGATTGGGAGCCAACTGCCATTGCCAAGCCAGTATTAGCGCTAACAGTAGCCAACTGTCCATTAACACGACCAGTCAGAGCAGAACCACCAGTCATAGCTTCAATATAAAATGGCCAATTAAATTGATGTTGAAAGAGATTAGTAGTCACATCAACATCTTCAATGCTCATTTCAGGAAAAGTGTTTGGTAACCAACGAATATCATCAAAGGAAGCACCAATTTGTTTTTTTGGCGTCGTATCACGCCATAAACTGACACCAAGGGATAAATGTTCATCTTTTCTATGTGCTTGTGGTGATTCAGTCATATTAACCTCTATTCTGTGGTGCAATGTTCATCATGTGGACGTCGATACCCGCAGCTAACCATTGATCATTAATAGTTGACGGTGAGTTAATGACTGCAAAACCATTGTCACCAAAGCCAGCGCCACTAATTTTACCAGCCGTTTGATTTAGTGTGCTGAGTAAATAACTTAATTTAGGTGTGATGTAGCTGTTAGGTAATGTACTGGTGAGCAAATCTTGGTTGTCATGTAACCCTTTGGCAAATTCATGATAATTTTGCTGTATTAAATTAACAATGACTTGTTGCACAATTGTTTGACTTGTTTTTAAAAAATGTGAATCAAGGGTATTATTAGCGACTGCTTTAGCCGTATCTGCGCTTTCATGTGTTGCACCTAAAACCAGTTGCCAATCAGTTGGCCAAGGTAGTGGGGTGATGCTTAATAATGGCCATGATTTGTCGACAAAAGTGGGGTTCAGCCATTGGTGATTATTGACGTTCAATGACGATAAATCTGGACTTGTGTAAGCAATAGCGCCACCAAAAGTAATCGCAGCAACATCACCTAGTGAGCCATTTTGTTGAACATGCAGATGTGCGAGTGCTGCTAATTTAAATTGTGTGAGTAGATCTAATTTTAAATGGAAATGTTGGGTGATAGCTTTGACAACTGCAACAGTGACTGCTGCAGATGAACCGAGTCCTAGTTTTTCGGTTGCACTATTGAGGTCGCTCGAAATCGTTATATGGACGTTATTAAAGTCTGCAAGCAAATCATTGAGATAAACATAATCGTGCATAATCTGAATGGCAGCGCGGACAAAACGCCATTCATCATGATAATCATGAGATAAACGATCAATATCAAAAACAAGCGGCGTTGTTATAACATTTGACGTTATGATCGATCTGTCGCTTGCCGTCTCGATTGTAATTGTCAGTCCAGTCTCGACAGCAACAATTAGTGCTAAATTACCAGGCTGTGTAATTGCATATTCGCCAGCTAAAAATAATTTTCCAGGAACAAATATTTTAGTCATAAGTAATACCAGGTCCACTAACTGCAACGTCTAGTTTGAGTTGGGGTAAATAATCGTGAAGCGCTGCCACAATTTCAGGTGCTTGGGCTTTCGTCGTGACGATTTTGACGTTTGGACCGGCGTCTAGTGTTGCATAGGCCAGTATACCCTGACGTCGCATGTCTTTGATTAAGGACAAAATCAATTGTGTTTCATCTGTAAAATAGGTGAATGGCTGGCGGGTGGCGGTCAAATTGAGCGCGTGCATAGCCAACGCATTGTTTTCAGCAATGGCGCCTATTTTTTCGATATCCGCATTTGCCACAGCAGCAGTCATATCATCAAATTGATTTGCAGACTGCTTGACCCAATCATCATAATTGGGTGAAGTCATTGCGCGCATCATGCCTTCAGACGAACCAACTTTTTTACTCTGACCAGATACTTCTGCAACAATGAGGGCAATCGGCATATCAGGTGCGTGCAAACTTTCAGCAAAAGACGAGTCATCGTCTACGCCTTCATGCCAAACAGCAAAGTGACCAAAAAAAGAACGGCTAGCGGATCCAGACCCACGTCTTGCTAATCGTGAAAGTGTTTCTTTAGGTAAATCAAGTCCTAAATAGGCAACAACCTCACCAGTCAAAGCCGCAAATGCTGAAGCAGAAGATGCCAGACCGGCACTTGTCGGCACATGATTATCAGATGAAACATGTAAAGGTGGAAAATCACCTAATTGAGTGCGTAATATTTTTAAAAACGTGTGCACGCGCGTAGCGTCACAAACTTGTTCGTTTAATACAAATGTATCTGTGCTAGTTTCACTGGGTGAAACACTAGTCGTCGTGTAAAAACGATCGAGTGTTAATGAGAGAGAACTGGTAGTGGGTAAATTAAGAAATGCATTTTTTTTCCCCCAGTATTTAATGAGGGCAATATTGGTGTGTGCAGTAGCTGTCATAAAGGTTGAATCCATGTATTTTGAGCGCCAGCTTTTGTTAGCGCATTAGCAATAGTAATCGCGTCATTATTATTTTTGGCTAAGGCAAACATTGCACCACCGATACCGGCACCTGTCAATTTAGCGCCAAGTGCGCCAGCGTGCGTTGCAGCGTTTACCAGCTTATCTAATTTGGGGTGAGAAATTCCCAATGATTGCAGTTCATGATGTGCGGCAGTGAACATCATACCGAGATGTTCAGGATTATTTTCAGAAATATCAAGCCGAATTTTTTCGGCAATTTGTCCAAGATGTGTGATTGATGCCCAAGCACGATCGTGATCTGTCAATAAAAATTCTTTGACAATACTGATAGCATGGACTGTTTGTCCGTGAATACCAGTATCAGCTAACACCAGTGTACCTGTTAAATTCATACCAAAAGTAGACATACCTTTATTTTTAATAAACCAAACGGGATTATCGGCATTAACTGTCGTCGTATCTAATCCAGACGGTGAGCCGTGTGAAATCACTTCTTCGATATTGGTAAAGTAGGCTAATTCTTCCTCGCTCAAATCCGTATCAAAATAATCAAAAAAAGCTTTTGTAATCGCTGTTGCCAAAGCAGCCGAAGCACCAAATCCGCGTTCCTGAGGGACGTTTGAATCGATAGCTAGGTGAAAGGGCGTCGTGCTCATATCGAATTTGTCTAAAAGACGTAATAGCAGTTGCCGTGCCCCCTCGACATTGGCTCCTAACTCACTTAAATCGCCGTGAAATTCAGCCCCATCAATCGTTTGACCGCGAAATGCAGGACGTAGAGTGGCTGTAACAGTCATATTTGGCAAAGGGATTGCAATCGCAGGTTCACCATAAACAACGGCATGTTCGCCAATCAAAATCGCTTTTGCGTGGGACTTGCCAACGCCATTCATTTGACTTAACATAATTTCCTCCAGATGTTCTTTACTATTGTACCGCACGAGGCCATTTAGTGTAAAATATAAAGAGAATGACGTTGTTTAGTGCGTGTAATGCATGCAGTAAACAGCGCCATACAAAATATAAAGTGCTTATGAGCACACCGAAGAAAGGTATTTTTATGAACGCCAACAATACATTTGTGGTTTTAGATCTTGAAACCACAGGACAAAGTGTGGCAAAGGGCGGGCGCATTATTCAAATTGGTATGACATTTATTCGGCAACGAAAAATTGTTGACCATTTTGAGTCTTTTGTAAATCCAGGTCAGTTGATTGATCGGCAAATTCAACAATTGACACACATTAGCCAAAAAGATGTACAACATGCGCCATATTTTGATGAAATTGCGCCAATGTTGCAGAGCTTACTGTCAGATGCCGTGATTATTGCGCACAATATTAATTTTGATTATCCCTACTTGAATGATGAATTTGAAAGAACTGGATTTCCCGTTTTACAGATTCCAGCAATTGACACTGTACAGTTGGCGCAAATTTTGTTGCCAACTGCACCGGGATATCGACTGTTAGATTTGACAACGTATTTGGATATCAATTTAGTAAATGCCCATCGCGCCAACGCTGATGCGCATGCGACTGCTTTACTTTTCTTAGAAATGTGGCGTCGTGCTGAACAATTGCCATCTGTGGTATTACAGCAATTACAAACTGGTGATTGGCCACTTTTAAGGCAAACCCAGCAGTTTTTAAAGTTAGTTCGTCCTAAAAGTACCCAGCCATTTGATGTTCAAGACAAGGTGGCGTTGCAAATTAATCAACAGGTTTCCTCTGCAAACCTTAAAGATATCCAACCGATTGACTATCCAGTGAGTGTGACCGAAAAGCGTGCCTTATTTGGTGAATGGTTAACTCAAAATGAAGCGCAAGAATTTCTAATGGATCGAACCCACCGTTTTTTAACAAAACGCTCTGATGGTCTATTGACGGTTTTGACAGCGCCACGGATGGGCAAAACAATTGCTTATTTAATTCCGGTCATTTTAAGCCAACAAAACACTGTGTTACTCACAAATGATGATAGTTTACAAATGCAACAATTAGCCTTGTTAGAAAAGTTATCATCTCTATTTGATGTGCCATTTAGTAGTGCAATATTGTATGATCCTTCTGCTTATATTGATTTGTCACGTTTCATTAAAACGTTAGCCGTTCACGATTCATCACAAGTACAATTTGCTAAAGCACGGTTGTTAGTCTGGTTGACTCAAACGAAAACTGGATTATTGCAAGAAATTAGTATTGGCTTGCACAATTTAGATATCATTCAAAAAATTCGTGGCGATGAGCAATCAGAATTTTTCAAAAGAGCACGTCAAAATGCGGATAATGCTAATGTGTTGATTATGAATTTTCAAACTTTTTTCACGCAGGATCAATCATTACGTCAAAAAAGGCAAATTCAAAAATGGCCATTAGTTGTCATGGAAACCCCAGCGCAATTTGTTGACGATTTGCGGCAGTATTTTCATGTGTCATTTAATGTGACAGCACTAAAAAATGATTTAAAGGGTATTGCGCATCAAGAAGTTACCGGATTGACGCATAAACAGCGATTATTTATTAGGCAAAGTACGAGTGAAGCACTCAAAATTTTGAAACAGTTGACACAATCAGACAGTACTAGGACCAATTTGAAACGTACTGAACGTTTAGCCTTGGTGATTTCTCATATTAATCAATTGCTTTCGCTTACAGAAGCGCATTTACCGAAAGAATTTCAGTTGCTTGAAAATCAGCTCAATAAAATTATCAGGCTTCAAACGCAAGACGATGTGGTGAGTGGAAACGAGCAGATTTCTGAAAATGGTCAGTCACAGGTCATTTTGAGTTTCGATGTGTTAGAACGCGCTATTTACCACAAAAAAATTGTTGCACATATTCGAAAATTATTAGTAGTTAGTGAATTTTTGCCGACTGGTGTGACGGATTTTTTGCGTGATGTCCCAGATACTTGGACCATTGAGCGAGATTTTGTTCATGATGATCGCAAGCCGGTCCAATTGGTACAATTACAAAAAAAGTCGCCCATTCTGCATTTGCAGGCTATGACCCAAGAGGATGTTGGTGAAATTATGGTCATCGTGCCTAATGAGGAGCGTGTGAATCACTGGTATCAAAAGATAAAATATGCGGTGACAACGAATTATAATATTGTGGCGGAAGGCGTTACTGGTTCTTTAGAAAAAATCCAACGTCAAAGTCAAACAAATCGTCAAAACATTGTGATTGTAACGCCAAAAATTTTTGGGACGATGTGGCAACGTGATCAAGAGTTACCAGCGATTGTGATCGTGCCTGAGCGTGACGTATGGCAGCCAGTTGCAAGACTTGCATCCGTATTAAACCAAATGCAACGGCACCAATCGGCTATGCTAGTAACACAATTAAATGCTATGCAACGTAATCGATTCAAACAACAGCTCGCAATAGTGCCATTTAATGTTGAGCATGATTTAGTGGCACAATACCATGAACTTTTTAATCAGCGTTAATTTTCGCAGTCAGGGGAGACGTTTATTTGGTACAATATAAGTGTATGTGCATAAAGGAGTAACATCATGATGCAATTTAAGGACGACATTCGAATCCGCCAGCGTCGCCGCCGAACTCGCATTCATTGGGCACGAGTTTGGTTTCTAATTATTGGTGCTGCTATTGTGCTGGGGACTTTGACACTAGGCTATTTTTATTTGTCGCTATCACCCATGCGGGAAGCGGAAACAAGAATTGAAAAAATTGTTCGTCAGAAATCAGACATTGTTACCGTAACGCAAGTGTCAGTTGATTATCGAGACCGTACGACCTATGCAGCTTCTGGTGAAACTGCCAATGGGACAAAAAAAGTTGCCATTGTGCAAGATAACAAAGTGAAAACATACAGTCGTTCTGAAGGTATGTCAAATGCCCAATTACGATCACTTTTACTTAAAACTTATCACCCTAAAAAATTATACAGCGCTAATATTAGCCGCTACAAAAACGTTTTAGTTTGGGAAATTAGTTATAAAGCACAAAATAATAAACTCAATTACCTAACCCTAGATTTTAAAACAGGTAAGGTATATCGCGCCATATCGGGCATGTAATTAAGGATGATTAAATGAATTTATCAGATAGAGTAACAGCTATTACCGCCTCTCCAACATTGTCAATGAATGCTTTGGCAAAAGAAATGCAGTCACAAGGTATTGATGTCATTAATCTAGGTGTTGGTGAACCAGACTTTCAAACACCTGAAAATATTGCTGAAGCAGCAATAGCCGCCATAAAAGCTGAAAAAACAAGTTTTTACACGCCATCAAGTGGTTTACTTGCACTAAAGCAAGCTGTTGTGGATCGCATATATGCGCGTTATCAGGCGCGGATTGGGACTGATAATGTGACGATTACCACTGGTGCAAAGTTATCACTGTACGTGTTGATGCAAACTTTGCTTAATCCTGGGGATGTTGTGGTAACAGCAGCACCAGAATGGGTGAGTTATGTTGAACAAGTCAAATTAGCTGGTGGCAAATTATTAGAAGTACATTCTAAAAATGATGCATTAAAGTTAACGGTACCAGATTTGATGAATGTTTCTGAACCAATCAAGGCAGTCATTATCAACTCACCAACTAATCCAACTGGACAAGTTTATTCTCGCGAAGAAATTCAACATATTCTTGATTGGGGTTCAAAAAATGATGTATTTATTATTCTAGATGAGATATATGGCCAATTAGTATATAACGGTGTGACATTTACCTCTGGGCTTCAATTAGCAGATATTAACAAAACCAATATGATTATTGTTGATGGTGTTTCAAAAGCATATGCAATGACGGGGTGGCGAATTGGTTGGACAATTGCGCAGCCTAAAATTATTCAAGCGATGAATAAATTGCTTGGACATTTGACATCAAATCCCACGGCGGCTGCACAATATGCCGCTATTGAAGCACTCAATGGTGATCAAGCAACGGTTGAAACGATGCGACAGGCATTTGAAGAACGATTAAACAAGACCTTTGATGCACTAAATTGTGTACCGGGTTTGCATGTTGACGTGAAGCCTCAGGGCGCGTTTTATTTGTTTCCCAAAGTTGACGCAGAAGCCCTATTGGCTGTTGGTGTTGCTAATACGACCGAATTATCTACCAAAATTTTGCAGGAAGCACACGTTGCGGTACCCGCTGGAGAAGGATTTGGTATGCCTGGATATTTCCGTTTGAGCTATGCTAAAGACCAAGCCACCTTGGATGAAGCAATAAATAGATTAAGCGATTTCTTTAAAAAATATATGAAAGCATAAGAGACAGATGACTGAAAAAATTCCAACAATTCAAATTATTGATGCCAAAAACTATGTTGGCAAGACCGTTAAAATCGGGGCTTGGTTGCGCCAAAAAAGAGGTAGCGGCAAAATTGCATTTTTGCAACTGCGTGATGGAACCGCTTTTTTCCAAGGTGTTGTTGCAAAAGCAGATGTATCAGAAGCTGTTTTTGAAAAAGCAAAGAGTTTAAAGCAAGAAACAAGCCTGTACGTGATTGGAGAAATTCATGAAGATTCACGGTCGTCATTTGGCTATGAAATGGCTGTTTCTGATCTTGAAGTGATCGGTGAAAGTCATGATTATCCGATTACGCCAAAAGAGCATGGTACGGATTTTCTGTTTGATGAACGGCACCTGTACTTGCGTCATTTAAAGCCATTCGCAACGTTAAAAATACGCAACACATTGATTGCGGCTTCTTATGAATTCATGAATCAAGAAGGGTTTACAAAATTAGATGCGCCATTTTTGACAGGTTCTGCTGCCGAAGGGACAACTGAATTATTTGAGACAGATTACTTTGGTGAATCAGCCTTTTTGGCACAAACTGGTCAATTGTATGCGGAAGCTGGCGCAATGGCATTTGGTAAGGTCTTTACTTTTGGTCCAGCTTTTCGTGCAGAAAAGTCAAAAACACGTCGCCATTTGACTGAGTTTTGGATGATTGAGCCAGAAATGGCGTTTATGCACCAAGAAGAAAGTTTGGTATTCCAAGAACGGTATATTGCTTTCTTGATTTCAAAAGTACTTGAGAGAAATGAGCAAGAATTGGATATTCTTGAACGTGATAAGGACGTTTTGCGTTCCTACACGCAACTACCTTATCCTCGTGTAAGTTACGATGACGCAATTAAGCTTTTGCAAGATAATGGCTTTGATGTTGAGTGGGGTGTTGATTTTGGTTCACCTGAGGAAACATTTTTGGCTAATCACTTCGCCAAACCGGTGTTCATCATTAATTATCCAAAAGCAATTAAAGCATTCTATATGAAAAAGCACCCAACGCGTGATGATGTGGTGATTTCTGCTGATTTGTTAGCGCCTGAAGGATATGGTGAAATTATTGGTGGCTCTGAACGTGAAGATGACTACGACACATTAAAAGCTCGCATTGAAGAACAAGGGCTAGATATGTCTGAATATGAATGGTATTTGGATTTGCGTCGCTACGGTTCGGTCCCACATTCTGGTTTTGGACTTGGGCTGGAACGTATGGTCACATTTGTTACTGGTGAGGAACATATTCGTGAAGCAATTCCTTTCCCACGTATGACAAATCGTCTGAGACCATAAAAGATGATTTCGATAGTGTATAATTATGGTACACTATTGTTGAAAAAGAAACGTCCAAGAATATCTTGGACGTTTTTAAAACAGAGGGAATATGACGTTAGAGCAAAGACTACAACAGTATATTCAAGCTGGTAACAGCAGCATTAGCAATGAATTATTGCTACATTATCAAGACATTGGTTTGGATAATGACGATCTCGTACTATATCTTCAAGTTCAGAGAATTCAAGATCGTGGTGATCAAGCGACACCGGTTGCTGTGGCGCAGATTATGCATACCACTGAAAAAGTGGTAATCCAACGTTTGCAAAGTTTGATTAAGCGCGAATTGATGCAAGTAAAAGGTGGCGCTATTAAAACTGAAGTCTACGATTTTACGCCGCTATTTGATAAGTTATTGGGCGGCACAATTGTTGAACACAGTGAATTGCTATCAGATGGTAAAAGCACCCGCCGACAAATCATGCAGACACTGGAGTCGGAGTTTGGTAGGCCACTATCACCAATGGAAATGCAGACGATTAGTCATTGGTTTGACCAAGATCATTTCGAGCCAGTGATGATGATGCTTGCTATTCAAGAAGCCGTCGCAAACAATGCGCGGAGTTTGCGCTATATTGAGACCATATTGACTAATTGGCAACGTGACAATATCACGACACCTCAAGCAGCTGAAGTCGCAAAACAAAGGCGTCGTGGTGTCACATACACTAATTTTATTGATTAATTATTTAAAGATGATTTGATACTGGTCATCCAAGTGAAAACCAAATATCGGTTGTTTATTTGGTGCTAATAAAGTAGTACGAAATGACGAATTTTTTAAACGTGAAAATAGTTGTCCCAAAGTCATGGACTTATTACCCAAAACAAATAACACCTCATGATGCGTATCATCGGCGTAAGCTAATGTTGTGATGGGGAAACGATTAGCATCGTTTTCCCATAATAAACGCGTTTTTGGTGACATATAGCGTGTTAAATCTTCTAAGTCTGATAATTTCATAAATTCATTATAAAGGAAAATCATGGAAAAAACATATCATTTAATGGCGACTGCAGCCGCTGGTCTAGAATCACTGGTTGGTAAAGAATTAGAACGTTTGGGGTATGATCACCAAGTGGAGAATTATCGTGTCAGGTTTGATGGCACGCAGCGTGATATTTTAAATACCAATATCTGGTTGCGTACTGCAGATCGGATTAAAATTATCGTGGGTGAATTTGATGCCACGACATTTGACGATTTATTTGAAAATGTTAAAGCATTGCCTTGGGAAGACTATCTCAATTATGATTCTGAGTTTCCTGTGGCCGGCCGTTCAAAAAAATCAGAGTTATTTAGTGTACCAGATGTGCAGGCTATCACTAAAAAGGCGATTGTGAATCGTTTGCAGGATGCTTACCACATCAGAACACGTTTACCTGAAAATGGCTATTTTGCACAATTAGAAGTGATGATTGACAAAGATCATGTGATTGTGACGTTGGATACGACTGGTGAATCATTATTCAAGCGAGGATATCGTGTGAATAAGGGTGGCGCCCCACTAAAAGAAAACTTTGCTGCTGCATTAGTTTTGTTGACTAATTGGCACCCAGATCGACCATTTGTTGATCCAACTACTGGGTCAGGTACAATTGCAATTGAAGCTGCATTGATTGGACGCAATATTGCTCCTGGCTTAATTCGTGATTTTGACGTCGAGCAAATGGATTGGTTTGATAAGTCTCTGTCAGATAGTGTACGTGATGATGCCGAAGAACAGGCAGATTACGACAGAACGCTAGATATTGAAGGTTTTGACATTGATGAAAACATGGTGGCAATTGCCACTGAAAACGCGAAGCATGCTGGACTTGGACATGACATTACCTTCAAACAATTAGCCGCTAAGGATTGGACAACTGACAAAATTAATGGCGTTTTAGTTGCCAATCCGCCTTATGGCGAACGTTTGGGAGAATTAGATGCTGCTCGAGAACTGTATCAACAAATGGGTGACGTTTATCGCCAATTACCAAGTTGGAGCAAGTATATTTTGACAAGTGATCTTGAATTTGAACAAAGTTACGGCGAGAAGGCAACCAAGCGTCGCAAGTTATATAATGGTGCTTTACGCGTTGACTATTTCCAATACTGGGGTAAACGTGTGAAATAAAAAACAATGATTGTGCACAATGTATAATCGTTGTTTTTATTTTTGTTCATAGTTGTCATGACGTGCTATCATCTCATTGTTAAAATAAATTAATAATGAAATGAGGATAATGTTAATGATTGAAAAAAATATTGAAGCTAACAACCTATTTGCCAGCGTGCTTTCAGATGTCAAGCCAAGTCCGATTCATGCGTTTGATGAAAAAGTGAGCGATTTACCAAATATTCTGAAGCTGACGATTGGTGAACCAGATTTTTCAGTGCCAGAGCACATCAAGCAAGCCGCGGTGGCAGCTATTTTGGCAGATGACTCTCATTATTCTGTTTCTGCTGGGACAAAACAGCTGCGTCAGGCGGCTAGTCATTTTTTAGCTGATCGATACGATCTTCATTATGACGCTGACACCGAAATTTTAACAACAATTGGAGCTACTGAAGGACTGTATGCCATTTTGTCTGCTATTTTAGATGAAAATGATGAAGTTATTATTCCGACGCCAGCTTATCCCGTCTATGCTGCTATGACAAGGCTCAACAAAGGTAATCCGCTTCTGGTTGATATATCGCAGGATAATTTTATATTAACGCCTGATCATCTACGCGCTATTTTGGCGAATCATACGCATGTCAAGGCGCTTATTTTGACTAATCCTTCAAATCCCACAGGCGTGACTTATTCTGCAGAAGCCTTGTCGGATCTTGCTGATGTTTTGCGTGGTACAGACGTATTGGTCATCTCAGATGAAATTTATAGTGAACTGCGCTATGATGATCAGCATGTTTCAATGGCAACATTTTTACCTGACCAAACGTTAGTGATTAATGGCGTGTCAAAATCTCACGCAATGACGGGCTATCGGATTGGCATTATTGCTGGGCCGGCTGCACTAATCACTCCAGTCAACATGGTCCATAGTTTTATTATCATGACACCATCCAATCCAGCTATGGCAGCAGCAACGGAGGCATTTGATAGTAGTTTGAGTGCAAGTGATACCGAAAAAATGAAAAATGCTTACCGTGAACGGCGTGATTTGTTGGTCTCTAAAATGACGGCGCTTGGTTTTGAAATGGCGACACCAAGCGGTGCTTTCTACATTTTTGCTAAAATTCCTGAAAATTTGAATCAAGACGATGTTGCTTTTGCTTATGATTTAGTCGATCAAGAAAAATTAGCAGTAGTACCCGGATCAGGTTTTGGTCCTGGTGGTGAAGGCTATATTCGCTTGAGTTATGCAGCTTCAATGGCAATGCTCACAGATGCCATGGCGCGGCTATCGTCATATTGTGAAAATAATAGTGCCACCAGAATAGGTTAGTTTTATCTGTGGAAGTTATGATAAAATGGAATAATTATAACTAAAAGGATATGACTATGACAACAGTTTACATGCGTCCGGCCATCAAAACGGATTTAAAAGAGATTACAACTATTATTGACGGCGCACGTCATTTTCTCAAAGCACAAGGTCTGCCACAATGGCAATCTGGCTATCCCAATGAAGAAACCGTTGCAACAGATATCGCATTAAATCGTGGCTATGTTTTGGTTGTGGGTAGTGAAGTAGCTGGGTACACAGCATTAATTGCAGGGGCAGATCCAGTATATGAAGCAATCACAGAAGGTCAGTGGCTATCTGATACTGATGAGTATATCAGCGTTCATCGCTTTGCTATCTCAGATGGTTTTCGTGGGCAAAAGTTGGCGCAACGTTTTATGACAGCTATTTTGACGTTATGCTATCACAAAAATCAATTCGATGTGAGAATTGATACGCATCCAGAAAATCATCCGATGCAGTCAGTTATTACTGGCAATGGTTTTGAAAAACGAGGCGTTGTCTATATTAATGAGGGAAAAGAAATTAACGGCGAACGATGGGCTTATCAACTCATTTTGGCATGATGATTAACTATAAAAGTGCTACACGTTTTGATACGTGTAGCACTTTTAAAATTAAAAAAACTTTTGTTTTGCTATTTACTTACTTAAAATAAGCGGATATAATAAGAGCATACTAATTTGATAAGGGGTCAACACATGACATCATTTACGGAATTACAACAGCAACGCCGAACAATTTACGCGCTGGGTCAAAATGTTCAGCAAACACCAGAAGCATTATTTGAACTGGTAAAATCAGCAGTTCGTTATGCACCGACTGCCTTCAATAACCAAACAGTACGTAGTATTGTGTTGACGGGTGATGCTCACGAAAAGCTCTGGGATATTGTTGCTAAGCGTTTAAAACAAGAAGTACCCGATGAAACGGCCTATCAAGCAACTTTAGCCAAAATTAATGCAAGCTTTAAGGCTGGATTCGGAACCGTATTATTTTTCACAGATACTGCAATCGTTAAGTCTTTTGAAGAAAATGTACCATTATACGCAGAAAACTTTCAGGATTGGTCTGAACAAGGGCATGGTATTGCGGAATACGCTACTTGGTTAGCATTAACAGAAGCTGGTTTAGGTGCTTCTTTACAGCATTATAATCCGTTGATTGACGAAGAAGTTGCCGAAGCTTTTGACGTTCCAAGTACATGGCGTTTACGTGCGCAATTAGTGTTTGGATCTATTGAAGCACCGGCCGCTAACAAAGATTTCGTTGGTGACGATGAACGATTTAAATATTATAGTAAGTAAAAAACGAACTGCTTAGCGGTTCGTTTTTTTTAACGCCTGCATTGCGAGCTGGTGTGCACCATGATTTTGTTTTTCGGGTATCCAACTAATTAAGACCAAAGGGAATTCAGATAATAGGCTTATAATTCGATCGACATAAGATTGGTAGTGTTTGGCATATTTTTTTTGAATAGCGTCAGCGACAATTTTTGAATCGGTATAAATCTGTAAATTATCAATCATTGGTAACTGTTTGATGCCCCAGATAAGCCCCATGAACTCGGCTTCATGATTATCAGCGCTTTGGGGTAAGTCGCTTTTGAGTTGTTGCTGGTGCTTGTTGACGATTAAAACCGCTCCAACTGCTGATTGCCCAGTGTGGACGTTTCGCGCTGCGTCAACATAAAGTGTCATCATGTCTAAAATCCCCTGAAATGGTTTATAGCAACCATTATAACAGAAATCAGTATTCTAAAATATCACAACCCTGATACTGGAAAGCTAACTTTTATTTGTCATCATTTTTTTAATATCAAAAATCTGGTAAAATAGGTTACGAATACGTTTATAGAAAAGAGTTTCACATGGTACCAAAACGCGGTTATTTTCAGCCAATTGATTCTGTTGGCCTCATGAGTTGGTTATGGTGGGGTGTATTTTTGATGTTGAGTTTCATTATTTGGAATGAAATTGGCTTCAAACTGGATGTTCTACCCATTGTTAGCATTTTAGTTGTCCTCGTAGTGGGACTGTTAATGATTATTCGAAGGCGCGTTTATTTGGCCGGCTCGCAAATTTTCTTGGGGCGTATCTTAATGGCTGAATACGAAAAAGTTAAGTTAGAAGACATTGATAATTGGCAAATAAAGGGACGTATTTTGTCTTTTGAACGTGCAGACCGTAAAAGAAAATACCTATTAAGTCGCAATGTCGCGGAGCAAATTAAAGGATATAAAGATACGAATGGCAGATAACATAACGATTAACATTGTTGATCAGGTTGGGCGCATTGATGCCGTTTTGGCAAAAGAAACGTTACCGTATTCTAGAACAACATTGTCAGATTGGCTTTTAGAAGGCAATGTTTTAGTCAACGGCACACAGGTGAAGAGATCTTACAAAGTATCTTCAGGTGATGTTGTCACAATTACGCCGCCAGAAATTAAAGACACTGAAATTTTGGCTGAAAATATACCGCTTGATATTGTATATGAAGATGATGATTTGTTAGTCGTTAATAAACCACAAGGTATGGTTGTGCATCCGGCTGCTGGTCATACGACAGGTACACTGGTGAACGCATTAATGTATCATTCACCACTGTCTACCATTAATGGTGAATTTCGACCAGGAATTGTACATCGTATTGACCGTGACACTAGTGGATTATTGATGGTTGCAAAAAATGATAGCGCCCATCAAGCATTGTCTGCACAATTAAAGGCGCATAAAAATCAACGTATCTATATTGCCTTAGTTCGCGGCGAATTTCAGGAAGATACTGGCACCATTTCGGCACCGCTAGCACGTCATAAAGTTGATCGTAAAAAGCAGGCTGTTACTGAAGGCGGCAGGGAAGCAATTACACATTTCCAAGTCTTAAAACGGTTTGTCGGCTATACACTGCTAAAAGTTCGTTTAGAAACCGGACGTACACATCAAATTCGTGTTCACATGACTTATATTGGGCACCCTATTGTCGGTGATCCGGTCTATGGGAACGCACAAAAGTTACCAAATGTTTCACTGAATGGTCAGTTATTACATGCAAAGACCTTGTCATTAACGCAGCCAACGACAGCTGAACAGTTAACGTTTGATAGTGTACTCCCAGATTATTTTGATCAAGCGTTAGCAACATTAACACCTATTATTCGAAAGGATGAAAACAATGGCAAATAAAGAAGTTTTAGATAATGCCTCTTTGCAAAGAGCGCTAACTCGTATTACGTATGAAATTATTGAGCGTAACAAAGGTGGGGAAGACCTCGTTTTAGTTGGCATTAAAACGCGTGGTGAGTTTTTGGCTCATCGTATCGCTGATCGACTAGAACAACTCGAAGGTGTGCGTATTCCAGTGATGGCGATTGATATTACTAATTTTCGTGATGATATTCCAGATCATCATGATGACTTGGGACTAAATCAAGCTGAACGATTAAACATTTCTGAAAAAAATATTGTGTTGATTGATGATGTACTGTTTACTGGTCGAACAATTCGTGCAGCATTGGACGCTTTAATTCATATTGGTCGTCCGAAAACAATTGCTTTAGCTGTTTTAGTGGATCGTGGTCACCGAGAATTGCCAATTCGAGCCGATTTTGTTGGGAAAAATATTCCAACAGCTCAGAACGAAAAAATCAAGGTATTTGTACAGGAAATTGATGGCAAGGACGCCGTGGAAATTGTTCACTAAATCAAAATTTGTTGGTTATCTTGATGTGTAGCCATGATAACTTTGGAGTGTGGTATTTATGAAAAGACATTTAATCTTAGAAGACGGGACTGTTTTTGAAGGTCTTGGTTTTGGTGCGCCTGCTACTACGTTTGGTGAAATCATCTTTCATACTGCCATGACCGGTTATCAAGAAATTATTACAGATCCAATATATGATGGGCAAATGATTGTATTTGCTATGCCTGTTATTGGTGCGGCAGGGATTCATGCTGAGGCTTATGAGTCTGTCAAACCAGCCATCAGGGGAATGATTGTCCACGATTTGGCAGAAGTTTCTGTTAATCGACAACGGCGTATGAATTTAGACCGTTTTTTGAAGCAACATAACGTGCCCGGATTGTATCAAGTAGATACACGAAAATTGATTCGTCATTTGCGAGAAACTGGCCCACAAAAGGCTACAATCGTTGATTTTGCGGACGATCATGCTGTTGATCAATTAGTTGCCACGGTCTTGACGAACAAGCAGGTGCAAAATACGGCAACACTAAAGCCTTATGCTAATCCAGGGCGTGGACGGCATATTGTTGTCATCGATTTTGGATTAAAACATGGTATATTGCGAATGTTAGGCGATTATGATGCCAATGTTTCCGTATTACCTTACACAACAAGTGTAGATGAGGTACTCACGCTGGATCCTGACGGGATCATTCTGTCGACAGGACCTGGTGACCCACGTTCATTACCAGATAGTGTATTAACATTAATTCGTGTTTTGCAAACGAAGGCGCCATTACTAGGTATTGGATTAGGGCATGAGTTATTTGCACTAGCCAATGATGCTACTTTAGCACCGCTATCGTCGGAACATCATGGTATGAATCATCCAATACAAGAAATTATTTCGAGACAGATTTTCTTTGCGATGCAAGGGCAAGGTTATGCTGTTGACAATGACTCAATTGATCGCAAAAAGTTATTTGTCACTTATCGGGATTTGGTAGATGGTGCTGTGCAAGGCTTGCGGCACCGTGAATATCCGGCTTTTAGTGTACAGTTTTTCCCTGATGCTGCGCCAGGACCATTAGAAGCTACAGCAGTTTTTGCAGATTTTTTTGAAACGGTAGAGGACTATGTCGAACATCACAGCTAACAATGTATTATTTATCGGCGCAGGTGCTAACGATTTTGGTCGTGAAGCAGAATACGATGCAGCCATTTATCAAGTGATGCCTGAACTTCGTGGTCATGGTGTTAATGTCTACTTGATTGACGAGAATCCTTACTCATTATCGTTGGAAAGTTTAGCAGCAACGGCTATTTGGCAACCACTAACGGTTGAAAATATTAAGGCTGTTATTAAACAGTATCAAATCGATACTGTTTTGCCACTATTTGGTGGTGAACGTGCGTTACGTTTGTGGTCGCAAACGGTTCAGGCATGGTCACACGGCGATGGTCCGGTACCGCAAACGCTAGGATTAACTATTGACATGCTATTGCGTGTTAACAACGTGGCCGTTTTGACAAGTATGATGGCTGATGCTGGATTACCGGTTATTACGAACCATGTTGCTAAGGCACAAGAAGATGCTAATGAACTACTACGTGAAATTAAGTTACCTTTAATGGTGCGGGCTTTGCACCCAAATCAGGCAAATACGCGTCAAATTGTTGAACGATTAGACGAATTTGAAACAGCTGTGAATAGTGCTAAAAGTCAGTCGATGACACAAGAAATCGTGATTTCCAGAGCTATTAACGGTATGAAAGAAGTCAGTCTTGAAGTATTGCGAGATTTTCGAGGCAATAAAATGCAAATCGGTGCTAGCGAGGACATGGATCCCATAGGAATCCATACTGCTGACTCCTTGAGTGTATCGCCGACACTAACACTTTCAGATCAAATTTTAGAAAAAATGAGATTTTATGCCTTTCAGGTTGCTGATTTATTAGACTTAAGAGGTGTATTGCATGTCCAATTTGCAGTTGATGATTTGACGAATACTATCTATATTATCAAGATATCACCATATATTGATCAAATGGCCAGTCGTATGGCGCTGGTTACAGGTTACCCTGTCATGTTGGTTGCAATTAATTTGGCGATGGGTGTTGCCCTTGAAGAAATTGTTTTATCCCATGATTTTGGCAAAAAAATGGCAATGATGGAACCGATGATGGATCACGTCACTGTCAAATTACCAATTTTTCCCTTCGGTGAATTGGAGCAAGCAGGCGTTTCAGTTAATCGTCAACTCAATAGTATTCAGAAATCTGTTGGATCGACAATTGGCTTTGGGCGTACATTTATCGAAGCACTTGAAAAAGCAATTCGTTCAGCCCATTTTAATAATGCGAGTTTTTCACCAACCAATATGAGCCATAGTTCGGATGATGCGTTGATTCAACAATTAATTCATCCAGAAGACAATCGCGTGTTGCTTCTAGTTGAAGCGATTAAGCGTGGTTATGAAATTGATGAATTAGCTGAATTAACTAATATTGACGAATTCTTTTTCTACCAACTGGGTCATTTATTAAAGTTAGAATTAGAGGTGGAACAACAAGCTGACAGTGTTGAAGCGTTGCGCCGTGCAAAAAAGTATGGTTTGTCAGACGGCTTGTTAGCACGATTCTGGCAGACTAATTTCAAAAATATCGCAACATTGGCACACGAAAATCATATTGAACCAACTTTTAAAGCATTAGAACCATCTGCTGGTGAATTTCCAGAAAACGCTAGACAATATTATGCAACTTACGAAGAGGAAAATGAATCATTGCCGGTGAGTGACGATACTGTCTTAGTTATTGGTAGTGGTGCATTCCGAATGGGCGATGCAGCCGCTGGTGGTTATGCAACCACGATTGTTTTGTCGGAATTAAGACGTTTACAATATCACACCGTAATTATGAATAATAATGCAAGTGATGCTACCTTACTACAAAATTTGGCCGACAAGCAGTATCTGGAACCCTTAGAGATATCAGATGTCATGAAAGTAGTGGCGCTTGAAAAACCAATTGCTATCATTGTACCTGGTAATCGACGTAAACTGATTGATGCTTTAACTGATTTAAAGCAAAATGTCTTAATTTTGCCAAAAGAAAAACATGTGCCGAATGGTCCAGATGATACTGAAACAGAATTTGCTCTCAATGTCTTTTCTGATGGGCACAACATTTATCCAATCAATATTACACAACACATGACTGGTGAGCTTCGTATTGTACCAGAAATTGCACAACTGCCAATTCAGCTAGCACAAACACACTTAGAAAATCCTGGTGTTTATCAAGTGATTTGGTATCAAGATACGTCAGAATGGGTCAAGCATGTTGATGTGCCCGATATATCACATGATACGTGGTTGCGACCAATGCCATTTGGCCAAGTTGCGTTTATGAGTAAAGTGATGCAAGTGCAGTGGTTGCGTATGACAGTGAGAGCTTTGTTGTCAAGAATGACGTTACAGGACAATGAACTATTAGTAAATGTGAATAAATTAATTTTGCAGGCAGATGTTGCTATGATTGCTTCAGATATTAATTATGCTTTACACTTACAGCCGACACAAACAATTGATGGTACGCGATTTGAAATTGGGGTAGGCATTAAATACGATGAATAAATCAAAATATGAAACATATCTGTACACCGGTATTATAGTTGAACAAAATGCTTCTGGACGATACGTGCCAAAAAAGGACGCCAAGCCAAATATTTGGCGAACAGGTAAGCATACAAAAGGTAAGTACGTTAGCTTTGGACAAGTTTTTTTGACTGAAAATAACCAAACTATTGCTGTGATAGCAGTGGAAAACTTGCCTTTTAATCAACGCCATGCCTACACGCCAATGCAACGATGGACATCCGAAACTGTTGATAATGATTTGTTATTACCATATAAAACTTACTAACATTAAAGGTGAAGATTAATCTCGACGGAGATAGTCTTCACCTATTTTTGTTTTATTCTAAAATAGGTTGTGAAGCATAGGTCGTAAGGCTTTTTGGCACTAGATGTCGTAAA
>NZ_VJYC01000015.1:0-42097 GCF_030400235.1 Leuconostoc sp. UCMA20149 | reverse complement strand
TTTACGACATCTAGTGCCAAAAAGCCTTACGACCTATGCTTCACAACCTATTTTAGAATAAAACAAAAATAGGTGAAGACTATCTCCGTCGAGATTAATCTTCACCTTTAATGTTAGTAAGTTTTATTTGCTGATTATCACCAAAACGGCTTTCAATGGCCCAAAGATAACGTTCCTGTCAATCAATCATGGCAATTTCTGTACGTTTTAGAGTTTGACAATCATTTTGTCATTCACCTAATGTTGGAAGTGCCATACGTGCTAATGTTAAAACGGCGCGCAATTTATATTCCTAAGTCAGAATTATCTTTAGACGATGTACGCGCATTACAAGAATTAAGCATCAGAGTGACTAGAAATTAGTGCTTATCCTCCACCTAAATAAGGTAAGCAATGAATCATTGCTTGCCTTATTTACAGTTTACATTCAGACTATATCTAAAACAAAGGAGGACAAGTTATGCGGTTTGGTGAACGGCTAAAAAAAGCACGATCAGATA
Source organism: Leuconostoc sp. UCMA20149 (assembly GCF_030400235.1). Lineage (NCBI taxonomy): Bacteria > Bacillati > Bacillota > Bacilli > Lactobacillales > Lactobacillaceae > Leuconostoc > Leuconostoc sp. UCMA20149. Next base: position 41,597 of record NZ_VJYC01000015.1, on the reverse strand, counting down.
TGAATTTAACACAAGGAGATGTCGCAAATGAACTTTATGTTACTAGGCAAACTATTTCTAGTTGGGAAAATGAAAAAACTTATCCGGATATTTCTAGCTTAATTCAATTAAGCAATTACTATCAGATTTCTTTAGATACTTTACTCAAGGAAGATACTGGTATGCGCGAAGATTTGGAAAAAAAGTATGTAACGGTGAATATGAAAAAAATATACTGGAAATTACAGCTTTGTTTTTTCATCTTACTCTTGTTGTTTATTGCTAATGTATTAGATATCGTCCATTTAGGCATATTTTATATACCATTTCTATTCGTGTTTATTGCTATCGCAATGACACTAGATAATATTGGAGAGTTTGATAGGAACAGCACTCTGGGACTAAAGTACAAATGGCAAAAATATATTGCTGGTGACATGGGTTCTATTTATACATTAATACTGCCTATTATGTCATTTTTATTCGGCATCATTTGCCTACTTTGGAATAAGGGCAACCCATGGTGGTCTTTTATTTGTGCTGGTTTGCTACTGTGGGTTAATCATAAAAGCACCAATAAATAACTTTTAACGATAAAAAGCAACTAATTGATAGCAAGCGTTTCGTCGCTTCGTTATCCATTAGTTGCTTTTTCTGATAGGCTATTGCTGATCATATTTATGCCACAATATATAGTATTGAATATCCGGAATGATAAATGCGCAGGCAATCCAGCCATTTAAAACATAAAATAATACTGCCATTGACAAACTATTCATACCCCATAAGATGCTTAATAGTATCCACAATGCTATAACTAGCAAAATAAAAGTATTAATGAGCGCACTATGCACTTTAAGTGCAATGTCCCGATCCCGCTCATCCTTGGCAAAATACAATTCATCTTTTTGGTTGAACACTTGAACATGATATTTTCTTGAGACATAAATCATCTCAAAGAGGGATGCTAAAACTGACACTAATATTGTCACCATGGCTGTTTGGCGCATATTATTAATCATCAAAATAGAAAACAAAACAAACCCTATTTGCCACATTTTGTTCATCCAGAACGTAAAACGGACTATTTTTTTACTATCACTCATATTATTATTCCTCCACATTATTAACAAACAATTCATCAACCGACGTATGCAAAATATTAGCCAAATCAAAAGCAAGCTTGAGTGACGGATCGTACTTATTATTTTCGATGGCATTAATTGTTTGCCGTGTCACGCCAGTCAAGGTTGCTAGTTCTGCCTGAGATATTTTATTGGTCGATCTAAAATCTTTGATATAATTTTTCATCTTTTTCCCCTACAAAACAAAAATGTAAAACATGTTTTACACTTATAGTAAAACATCTTTTACATTTACTGTCAACCTAAAATTTTATTTTAACGCATCAAGACAAACGAATACTCTGTAATCTCTTGACGAGATTACAGTATTGCGCGCGATCCAAGTCTTCTTGTTCAAAGTCATTTTTGCATATCGCTAGTGTTTCTTGTCCAGCGCTTGTCAATGCAATTCCCGCAGCCATTGCTGCGTCTAGTGATTCTAAAATATTATGTGTGAATTCTCTTATGCGCTCTAAAGAGGCATCTTGGGTAATCATCGTCGCGATGACACCTTCCACATCATCAAAACGCGCCATCACGCCAATAAAGTCTGACGGTCTAGCTGCTGTATGGATCATCATATCGATTTCTTGGAAAAATTCCACAACTTCAGGCAAACTTTCAGCATCATAATAAACCACTTGCTCGTGTAATTCAGCTAAAACGTCAAATAAATAACCGCGCATTTCCTGTTTAAACTGTGGCAACACGTCATGAAACTGTTTAATCAACTGACGCCATTCATCCATGGTAAGTGTTCTTGGTGTTGTATACCCAGCCCTTAAAGCATTATATTGTGCAGCGAGCAATGGATCGCCCTTGGCCGGTTCAAATGCAGCTAAAATATCAGCCGCGACACGACGCAACTGAGTAGCCGTCACATTTTGAGAAAGTGATAACTGTTCAACCAAAGTTCGCAACTTTTTTAAATGAGATGAAACTTGATCAACCGAATTTTTATCTCCAAGTGCACTTACCTCTGTGATTAATTGATGATAAAGCGTTAAATATTCAGGATTTTCAGCAACTTGACGTCGCATAGCAAAATCATCAATACCCCGTAATAGGCCACCAGCAAATTGTCGCAATTCAGCAGGTTGCAAGACTGTGCAAGTCCAGCCTTCTCGTGTAGCGATTTGTTTTTTAGCGTCAGTTGCTGCTTTAGTCAAACTGCGTCCTGATTCTGTCATATCTGCCAAAACCTCAGCAGCGCTACCACGGGCTTGATCGTCCATCAAAGTTTCATCTAAATTGGTTACGTGATTTTTTACCATATATTCTATCCCCATTCACGTTCATTACTTCAAGTGTATCGAAAAAAGTTAACCTTATTGTGACTACTTTGTGAAAAATTCAATCATGATTCAGTCACATTTGACTAACAAAGTAGCGTCAATTTAAAACATTTTTACGCAATAATCACGAAATTTTAAAGCTGAAAACAAATTGTTTGACATTTCACAAGACACTCTGTATACTTACTAATTGTAATAGGTATTACGGATAGAAATTGTAGATATTAGGAGAGAATATTATGATTCAATGGCTACGCAATTCCAAAATTGCAATGGGAATTTTGACGGTTTTACGCGTTTACTTAGGCTACCAATGGACACTTGATGGCTGGGGAAAAATCACAGCCAAAGGTGGTTTCGATGCATCTGGTTTGATTATGGGTGCCATTAAAAACCCTGTGTTAACCCCAGATAAAACAGCTGCTTTCCCTTGGTATGATTGGTTCTTAAACGTTGCGACCAATCATGGTCAATCAACAGCTGCCTTTTCATTTTTAGTCGCTTGGGGTGAATTGCTAGTTGGCTTAGGCTTGGTGTTTGGTACGCTAACCTTAGCAGCTGCCTTCTTCGGTCTCGTTATGAATTTTTCATACCTTGGCGCCGGCGTTGTATCAGTGAATCCAACCTTTATTTTCATTGGTGCTTTGCTGTTAATTGGTGGTTACAACTCAGGAAAGATTGGTTTGGACCGCTGGGTAACCCCATTCCTACGCGATAAGCTACCATTTTTACAAAACGACATTAAACTTTAAGCGTCGACAAAAAAGAGTGATTATTGTTAGCCAATAATCATTCTTTTTTAGTTATTGCAGTTCAGAGTTGTAATATTCAATTAAACAGAGATTTAATCGAGTCAATAATATCTGGTAAAACACCACCCAAAACGGCGATGATAGGAATCAATGCCCACCAATAAGACGACATAAATTCCCAAAAATTCATTCCGTCTCGCCTCCTGCGAATATATTCTCCTCGCCGTGGATCAAAAGTAAATTCACTATGATCAATTTTATCCTCAATACTGTCAGTCTGTGGTGTAATACCCAAAACCAATGTATCGAGTGAGCAATCAAATATTTCTGCTAATTTAATCAAATTAGGCAAATCAGGTGTCGCATCGCCTGATTCCCAACGTGAAACTGCTTGTCGCGAAATATAAAGCTGTTTGGCTACATCTTCTTGTGACAAACCTTTGTCTGTCCTGAACCTTTTTAATTGATTTGGAAATTGTAATTCCATGTATCCGCTCTCCTCTTGATTTGATACTGTCATTATCATTCAAATCACTGGCCAATACTAGCAATTAAAGCCATCAAATCAGCAACTAGCAATGCAAACGTGCGCAACAACAGGTTGCGTTTGTGCTTGAAAACCCTGTATTATCAACGATACTGCTAGTTGCGCTCTTTTTGGGCTTACACAGCTCATCTCAAAATTTCATTTTCGGTGAAACCGCCATTTACTATGATGACTGCATCATTTAGTGCCATTTCAACCATATTTTTAATCGCCGTATTCGTGTAAAAAGCGATATGTGGTGACAACAGAAAGTTATCATAAGCCACTAACCGTTGGATATTTTCTGGCAATTCATCAACTGTTTGCTTTTGGTCCATGAAGTCATTTTCATTTGGTGCCACATCAAAGGCAGCGCCCGCTAATTGACCGCTGGCTAGTGCTAATTCCAAAGCTGACATATCAACAATTTCACCACGTGCAAAATTCAACATGATGGTACCCGGCTGTACTTTTTCAAAAAATGCGCGATCTGCCAATCCACGTGTCTCATCATTTAATGGTGTATGAAAGCTAATCACATCGGCCCGACGCAACGCCTCATCTAATGTCGTATACGTTACAAATGGTTCATTTTGAGCGCGGTAAACGGGATCTACTCCCAATACTTGCGCGCCAAGCGCGTGCAACATTTCTGCCAAAGCAGTACCAATGCGACCCACACCAATAATTGCCACTGTTAGGTCATGAATTTCCCGCGCCTGTCCACCGGCTGCCCAAGTGTAATCCCCTTGTGCCATAGCACGATCGAATTTTTTATTATGACGAATCAGATTAAATAACTGCGTTAACGTATACTCAGCGATGGCACGTGGCGAGTAGGCCGCAACATTTGATAAGCGCACATGATTGGCAAAGGCGGCGGGCAAATCAAAAACATCATAACCCACTTGACGCAAGGCGATTTGTTTAATATTAAGTTGTGATAATCGCTCATAAACTGGTGGATTAACTGATGTCGTTTGTTGTGTTGAGACTGCATCAAAACCACTAGCACGATCAACGGTCTCTTCGTTGAGTGGTTGGTCGATTGTGACCACTTCGTGCCCCGTTTTTTCAGACCACTGCTTAACGTATGGCAATTCATCCGCTACGGCGTTATACATTAAAATTTTCATGATATTATCCTTTCAAAAAAGCACGACCGTTAAGTTGGCCATGCTAAAAGTTATTGTACTTTACCCAAGAAATACTTTTTCTTACCACGACGCACCAACACAAATTGACCGTCATAATGACTTGCAGGATCAATCACTGCCTCAAGGTCTTTGATCTGTTCCCCATTAATTCTAATGGCACCATTGGTTACATCTTCACGGGCTTGACGTTTAGAGCTTTCAATCTGCCCATCAACCAAAAAATCAACGATATTTTTAGGAGCTTGTTCAATCTCAAAACTTGGTACACCGCCAAAGGCATCCGCAATTTCATCAGCTGACAAGTCAGCAACATCACCACTAAACAAAGCTGCGGACAAACGTTCTGCCTCTTCAACAGCAGCTTGTCCATGAACAAACTTTGTCACTTCTTGCGCCAAACGACGTTGTGCTTCACGCGCACCCGGATTTTCTTGTGACACTTTTTCAAGTTCATTAATTTCATCAACCGATAAGAAAGTAAAGTATTTGAGGTATTTCACAACATCAGCGTCACTTTGGTTATACCAGAACTGGTAGAACGTATAGGGTGACGTTTTTTCAGCATCTAACCAAATGGCATTGCCTTCAGACTTACCAAACTTCTTACCCGTTGCGTCCGTCATCAAAGGAATGGTCAAGCCAAACGCCTTTGCTTCGTTACCTTCAATTGCATGAATTAAATCAATCCCGGACGTGATATTGCCCCACTGATCTGAACCACCAATTTGCAATTGAACGTTGTGTCGACGCCACAATTCATGAAAATCAATACCTTGCAGAATTTGGTAGGTAAATTCAGTAAATGAAATACCCGTTTCTAAACGTGAAGCAACGACATCTTTTTTCAACATGACATTAATTGAGAATAACTTACCATAATCACGCAAAAAGTCCGTCAGTGTCAGCTTACCCAACCAGTCGTTATTGTTAACAATTTGTGTGTCGCCAGTACCAAATAACTTCGTCACTTGCGCTGTAATGCCTTGTTCATTAGCAGCGAGTTGCTCTGGTGACAACAATTTACGTTCAGTTGTCGGACGTGGATCACCAATAGCGCCTGTCCCACCACCAATGATGATAACTGCTTTACCACCAGCATTTTGGAAACGCTTTAGCACCATAAATGGAATCAAATGTCCCAAGTGTAGTGATGGTGCCGTCGGGTCAGTTCCGACATAAGCACCAATCTTGTCATTGCTCATTGCTTCTAACAAACCGGCTTCGTCCGTTACTTGGTTGAGGGCGCCACGCCATTTCAAGTCTTCAATAAAATTCATCAGTATCTCCTTATTTTAAAACCATTTTTAACAGCAAAAATCGCCCTAATCTGAATAGAATAGGACGATTTTCACCGTGGTACCACCTAAATTGTAAGTCATCGGACTCACCACTTAATATTGCCTTATCGCGGCCTACGTCATTGTCTAAACGTTGTGTAACTCAACAATATTTTCGGATTAGCTCACAGCAACCGCTAACTTTCTGATACACGCCTAATATTGCCTTTATCAACGTAATGAATATTTTTATTATACCAGAATTTCATTCTAAATAGTAATTTTTAATCTTTAATTAACTGGTAGTATTTTTGTGACTATTTTCGACTATGTTATAATTGAATATATTAAGTCAGAGGAAGAACTGATATGAATTCAATTCGAGAAATTAAACACGCAGCTTGGTCGCGCGTGACGCAAAGCTTTGGGGCAGCGTTTTTGCTAGCACTTATTCCAGTTATTTTAGAATTTGGCAGTAGTGCTGCCACTGCAAGAGACCAGTTACGCAATGCCAATACTGTCACATCAACTAGTGGCAGTATTGGTAAAAGTGTAGCGTTTGATGCTGGTACCATTATCACAATTATTGTCGCTGTTTTAATCAGCCTAATCATTGTCTTTGCAATTTTAGCATTGTTCATTGCCTTAATTGAAATGTTTGCAGAGAGCTCGACCGTTGGTTTCCTTACTTGGTCTGAAGAAGACGAGAAACCCGTCAAGCCTTTCATTGGTGGCTTAACACTAATCAATGGGACAGTTTATAAAATTGCTTATATTCGTGCCATCTATTCAATGCTTTGGGCATTGTTATTCTTTATTCCTGGTATTATCAAGTCATTTAGCTATTCACAGGCAATCTTAATTTACCGTGATGATGTCAAAAACAATCGTGACATTCGTACAGCACGTCAATATTTGAAAGCATCAGCTGAGATGATGAATGGTTATAAGGGACGTCGTTTCTTGCTTAGTTTAAGTTTGATTGGTTGGTCAATTTTGACAGCCCTAACTGGTGGCATTTTGGCTATCTTTACCACACCTTATTTCTTAGCAGTCAATGCTTCATTCTATCAAAGCCTACGTGGTTTAAGAGATACGCAGCATGTTAATGATACGAGTACAGTCTTGTGAGCAATCACAAGGCTTTTTTTAACCTTTACCACCTTGAAATTCATTATATAAGGTAATCCCGCCATCAATGTAAAGTGTCGTTCCTGTAATATAACTTGCCTCTTTGGAAATTAACCACATGGCCGCGTTAGCCACGTCAATCGGGTCACCAATTTTTTTCATCGGAATCATATTAGTCGTTTCTTGCTTGACGGCTGGATTTTTAAACCGCTCTGCATTAATTGGTGTATCAAGAGCTCCCGGCGAAATCGCATTAATTCGGATACCACGTTCAGCATACTCCAAGGCAGTTGTCTTGGTAAACATCAACACCCCTGCTTTCGCTGTGGCATACGACGCGTATGTTGGCCACGGAATCGTATCATGTATCGACGAAATATTAATAATGTTACCTTGAATTTTGTGCGTCAAAAAATGATTAATTGCAATTTTTGACCCTAGAAATACACCATCCATGTCAACGTGTAATACCCGCTGCCAATCATCATAACTCACCAAATGCGTCGCTTCTTGTATTTCAAACCCAGCATTATTAACCCAAACATGAATCTCACCAAAATGTTGAATTGCGGTGTCATAAATTGCTTGAATGCCCGCCTCAGTACCAACATCAGCTTGCACCGCAACCGCCCGACCGCCAGCAGACTCGATTAATTGTAACAATCCGTCAACGACATTTTTTTTGGCGTTTAAGTAATTAACGACAACGTTCATTGCCTCAGCACCGGCATGTCTGGCGATAGCTTCACCGATACCGGACGACGATCCAGTTACTACAATGGTTTTCCCAGCCAAATCAGGATACCGCGTATGAGGATGGTTATTTTGTGTTGTTTGTTGTGTCATAAGACTAACTCCTTTTGATCATTATTATACACAGAAAATATGATTTTTTTGTAAAAACAAACAAATTACTTTGACAAGCATAGTAGTTTGTTATATTATATAAGCATACGAGGTAATTTACTATGGAAATATCAAAAGATCTCATTCGAGGTCACACTGATACGATTATTCTGAATATCTTAAATCAAGGTGATTCTTACGGTTATCAAGTTTCAAAATCTATTCGACAATTATCCGACCAACAATATGAACTCAATGAAGCAACCCTTTATACTGCTTTTCGCCGGCTAGAAAAGCTGGGTGACATTGAGAGCTATTGGGGTGACGAAACACAAGGTGCACGTCGAAAATATTACCGCATCACCTCACAAGGTCAACAGCACCTAGCCACGGCGCTAGATGAATGGCGATTTGCTAAAAAAGTGATCAGCAATCTGATTAGTGGGAGAATCGAATTATGACATCAATAGAAATGGAAATCAGAACACGTTTAGATGTTATTTTTTCAAAATATACACCTAACACTCAGCTAACCGAGTTTAAAGAGGAACTAGTGGCTGATTTAATTGAGGCTTATCAAGACTTTGCCAAAACTGACCGTTCTCATGACGAAGCATTGGATGATACTTTTGATCAGCTCGGTGATATTGATACTGTTTTGAAAGAATTAAGCGAACAAAAATCAACAACCAAAGATGATACACAATCAGATGAGCAGGAAGATACAACCGAAAACAGCAAACGGTCATTTGTAGATATCTCTGATGAAGGCGTACACATTGGTAATCTTCATATTAACAGCAAAGGGGTTCGCCTTGGTGACGATATTGTCATTGACGGTCAACACGACAAAGTGCAATTTGGCGACTGGCTGCACGTGGATCACGAAGGTGCACGAGTTGGTGACAAGTATTATCAATTTGAAAGTGATCAAGGTCACTATAATTTTGAAACACATACGCTTGAGGAACCTTTCTGGACCAAAGCACATCATAATATCACGATTCCAACGAGCGACAAACCATTCATTTTTGACTACAAAGACGCCAGCGTCAGTTTTTATACCAATGACAAAACTGATTTAATCACGGTTGATGAATATTTCAGTCGTGACAATGCCCGTTACTTTGCCCGTATCTCAGAAACAGATGATCATGTTCTGATTTCACAAGGCGACCATCCAATGCTTTTCCATGTCAAGACTGCGATTCAAATTGGCTTACCACAGAACTTCAGCACTGGAAAAGTGACGACAATCAACCACTCAGGCAGTTTATATGTTAATAGCGTTGCACTTGAAGAATTTAACGTCAGTGTGTATTCTGGCAGTTTCAAAGCACAACATATTACAGCCAAAAGTGGTCTATGGCGGGTCACTTCTGGGACGATCAAAGCCAGCGATGTTAAGTTTGAAACTGCTGAAATTGAGAATAAATCAGGCAGTATCAAATTAGAAAAAACTGTCATCAATGATGCCACTGTGTCGGCACATTCTGGTTCAATTCGTATTGACGATTTTGTTGGCGGCGGTCACTTTAAAGCTAACTCGGGCGCAATCCGGTTACGCCTTTCAAAATTGACGCGTGATTTAACCTTAAAAGCCAATTCGGGTTCAATTCGCGTTACCGCGCCAAACAATCAAGATTTCAACTTTGAATTATCAGCGCATTCCGGCAGTGTTTCTGTTGAACGCAGCAATATTCATTTTGACCAAAACAATGGCAGCTATAAACGCGGATTCGTTGGAACAGATCCCGAATTTGCCATCGAAGCGCAAGCTAATTCGGGCACTGTTAAAATTTATTAAGGAGTGTACGGTCAGTCGTACAACATCATCACATGAAAGAACACTACAATCACATTCACGTAGGCCACGATCATGGCCTGCAAGCTTACGGCGTTGGTTTCCTATTAGCTGGCGGCATTCAATTTGCGACATCTCACGATTGGTGGTCAACTTTGTGGCACGCGTTCTTAAGTTGGGGCTACATTGGTTACTATATTGCTGAAGTCGTTCAAAAAGTTATTCATTAAACAAGGAGAAATTTCATCATGGCTAAAAATAAAAAATTAACGCGTTCACGCAGTAATCGTTTAATTGGTGGTGTTCTCGGCGGATTTGCTGAATATTTTGGTTGGGACGCAACACTCGTTCGCGTCATCTTCGTGGTTGTATCATTCTTTTCAACCGCGTTCCCAGGCATTTTGGTTTATATCCTAGCATGGATTTTAATGCCTGATGCACCAACAAAATCTCACTATTATTCTGACCAGACGAGAAAAGACGTCACACCAGATGATACTGATCGTCCATAATAAAAAAAGATTGATGTATTAAATCATCAATCTTTTTTATTGTCTTATAAACGCTAACTTTTGCTGATAAATATCATCAGTATCAAAATCACTGGGTCCGTGGTGAGCACCAGACACCCAAGTTGTTTTGGCTGATTGACCAACGATATCGTCATATTCTTGCGCTAATTTGACACTTTGTAAATACGGTACAACGTCATCCGCCGTACCTGCCAACAAATAAAGCGGTGGCATTTTTTGACTAAAATAAGTTGCCGGATTCGCTTGTGCGACCAGTTCTGGCACATCAGCTGGTCGCTGATTATTTAACATAATGCCTTCAAATGACAACTTTGAACCAGTCTCGGTGAACTTTGGTGTTATGCCTAACTTTTCAAACTGTGGCACAAATTGGTCAACTTGGTAAGGTCCGTATAAGCCAATTACATGAGAAATTTCAGGTAGCTCACCAGATGTCGCACCTGCCGGTTTTTCACCTAACATAACACTACCCGAAATACTGGCTGCAGTTAAAACAGCCAGTTGAGCACCGCTTGACTCACCAATCAACACCACCTCAGTCATATTTAACCCATACGTTTCGGCATGCGCAACTAAAAATGACAGTACCGCGCGAATTTCAGCAATTTGATTTGGAAAATGATTCGTGTGAACGGTATTGAGTGAATAGTTTGGACTCACAACGGCGTAATGATCAGCTAAAAATCGCAAACTTGGTTGTAACTTGTAAGAAGACTTTTCCCCACGTAATAAGCCCCCACCATAAATATCTACAATAACCCCCACTGTATGTTGCGTTTTTGGTCGGTAAATATCAAGCTGATGACGCGCACCACTAGCATAATCAACATCACGAAAAATCGTTACATTATCCGGCACTTTAGCCGGAACGTATTGATAAATTTTATCTTTGAATAACATACCCTTATTATAGTTTGGGGCGTATCTTAATACAAATATTTCGATTACAAAAGTCGTATCAAACGCCTATTCTAAAATACATATTTCACCCTTTTAAAACGTAAATGCGGTAAAATGAGGTAAATATCATTGTTGGGGTAACATTATATGTCCGAAAATCTTGACCATTTAAAACGCAATCATCTCCTTGACCTATTATTTGCTGGGCGCTTTGGAATCGAAATTGAAGAACACCGCGTCCAATTAGGAAAACCGCGGTTATCGCAGCATCCTCACTCACGCCAACTTGGCACTCGAAAAACCAATCCTTACTTCCAAACTGATTTTTCAGAAAGTCAAGAAGAGCTGGTGACCGCACCAAAACATGCTTCAAAGGATGCTTTAGCCCATCTACATGAATTGCAAACCATCTTGAGCAATGAACTATCAGAAGATGAAATCATTTGGCCACTTTCCATGCCACCTCATCTCAATGAAGACGATATTGACTTCTTATTGACACACTTTGAACGCCCATGGTATCAAGAATATCGTGAAGAATTAATCGCTCGCTATGGTTATTATCAACACATTATGACCGGCGTGCATGTCAATTATTCACCAGCTGATAATTTGATTGATTGGTTTGGATCCCAACATCATATTCAATCCTATCCAGCTGCCAAAAATCGACTATATTTCCAAATTGCTCAACAAGTCACTGGTTATCGTTGGCTGCTAACCTATCTATTTGGCGCAAGTCCTGTCACTGAAAATAGTGCTGACAACTTACCCAATAATCGACTCGATATCCAACCAGTACGTTCTTGGCGCGCCAGTGATTTTGGTTTTGCCAATCGCCCTGAAATTTTAGTGGATTATTCAGATTTTGAAACCCACATTCGCCAAATTAGACAATACATCGCCAACGGTGATTTCTATGACAAAAGCGAGTTTTACGGTCCAGTCCGACTTAAAGGCCCTGGAGAAATTGAAGATTTAATCCAAAATGGCGCTAATTACATGGAATTTAGAATGTTTGATACAGATCCATTCTCATTAGACGGTATCTCCCAAACCGCTTTGAGTTTTCTACATCTGCTGATTATCGACGCAATTGTTAACCCACAACCTTGGCCAAAACACACTGCCGAAGGTGCACGCGCCTTTAATCATGTTGTAGCATTGGCACACCCAGATGAACCACTCAGCAGCACAGCTACCCAACACACTCGTAATTTGTTGACACGCTTAGCAGAAATTGTTGCCGTATCACCAGCTGATTTGCGTGACGATTTTAATCAGGCGTTAGATTATGCCAAAACGGCATTAGATGATCCAAAACAAACGATTGGTGCTCGTCTCGCTAGCTTCATTAAAAATGACTCACTCACCACCTACGCTGTAACGCGTGGGCAAGCCATTTTAAAAGCACGTCAACAAGCCAAAGATAATTTTGTTTTTGTACCAAAAAACCTACAAAAAACTTATATTCAAGCGCACAAGCTTGGCTTTAAAACACTAATGCGCGAGGATAATCACTTACAAGTCACTTATGGTGACAAAGTTTGGGCTTTTATGAGCGAGGAAGACCTCACAAAATATCTGCCAAATCATATCGAAAAATGATTATAAAATGAGAAAAGTAAGATTAACGTTGCTTTTCTTTTTTTATTGTTTTATAATTAAGCACATGAACAAGCAAATGACTTCACAAGTAAACAACACAATTATCAACGCGATTATTATTATTTAGTAATCGGGTTGTTATTTTGCGTAACGACTCGCTGTATGCCTGTCGTTACGGTTTCAAGTGACCTAAATCTCATTTGATAGCGTAACTGCTATTAAATGAGATTTTTTATTTGCCATAGCACGGTGACTACCCCCTTGGGTAGCACAATATCTCGGAGGAAAATTATGACGACATCACAAGAATTAGCTAACCATTTATATCAGGCTTTCGCCACCAATACGCCACTTGACCGCGACGCTTTTGTTGGCGTTGTCAACAGTTTTGAAGAGGCATATCAAGTACAAGATGCCGTTCTTAAGCAAAAAGGTGAACCAGTCGCCGGCTATAAAGTTTCTTTGACATCACCTGAAACACAAGCGATGTTCGACTCAGATTCCCCACTTTATGGTGGTCAACTTGCTAACAAATTCTTACCTTCTAATACCAAATTTCACCTGAGTGATTATAATGAACCGCTTGTGGAAGTTGAAATGCTTTTCACAGCCAAAGAAGATCTCACACCCGACATGACGCCGGAAGAATTGCTACAACACACAACTGTCGCACCAGCACTGGAATTGCCGGACGCGCGCTTTGCCAATTGGTTTCCAAAGTTAGATAAATATTTGGTTTTGAGTGACACTGCTGTTGGTGGTGCTGTTGTTTATGGAACGGCACGTGACGGCGCTGACTTGACGCTCAAAACACTAGCTGATGTAAAAGCTGTTCTCACCCACGATGGTGAAGAAGTAGCCAGTGGTCAAGGATCTGAAGTACTTGGCAACCCTGTTTTCTCTTTGAAGTGGTTAGTAGGAAAATTATTTTCACAAGGCAAAAAATTCCCTGCGGGAACACATGCTTCAACCGGCACATTTTTACTACCACCCTCTTTGACGGCTGGTACTTGGTCAGCACAATTTAGTGACGATTTTGGTACCGTGACTGTCGAAGTCGACTAACAAAAAAAGATGTTTCACATGAAACATCTTCATCATAGGCTTGTAGCTCAATGGTAGAGCGTTGCGCTGATAACGCAGAGATAGAGGATCATTCCCTTTCGGGCCGATTAAAACAAAACATGAATTAAAATGACCGCCAAAACAACTTGTACGAAACCTGTGACCAAACCATAACTCAAGAACTTGCTACCAGATTTCTTAATAATATCCAGTTTCAAGTTTAGTCCAATTCCTGCTAAGTTAACAACACCAAAGAAACCAGAAACTTCTTTTGCCCCTAACGTCAGCAAATGTGGCATTGGCAAAAAACTATTGGCTAACAATAAAATAACGAAAGCAATGATAAACCAAGGGATTTTGACTCCTTTTGAAGCAACTTTTGCTTCGCCATTTCCTTGATCGCGCTTTTGTGCCATCTTAGCAAATACCAAAACAACGACTGTTAACAAGATAACCCGCAGCATTTTAAACAAAGTCGCATAGGTCACAACTGTTGGGTTAATCAAGGCCGCCGTTCCAACAACTTGACCCACTGACTGAACAACACCACCAACTAATGCACCTAATAATAAATTATGATTGCCAACTAAATGTGGGCCAACAACTGGCAGCAATAACAACAACACCACACCAGTTAAACTAACAGTCGCAACTGCTGTTCGCCGTTGATCATCATTGGCACCAATGGCGGGCGCCACCGAGGCAATAGCACTTGAACCACAAACCGCATTGCCAGCTCCCATTAACATGGCTGACTTATCACTGACCTTAAACAGTCGGCCACCCATCCATAGCACAATCACAATTGTTAATGTCATTTGAATTAGAATAAAGGCCAACCCGTTGATACCCAAATTCTCAATGGTTCGCAATGTTACGGTCAGTCCCATCAAAGCAATACCAATTTCAATCGGATATTTTTCCGCCCATTTCATCCCCGGTGCAAATGAATCACGATTTAACACAGTGTTGCCTAGTAAAATACCTAACAACATCGCAATCGCTTCTGCGCCCAAAAAAGGTAACCAATTCGCCAAAATTTTAGCGACAAAAGACAAAATTAAGGTAATGATAATACCCGATACCATATTTGCTTTTATTTTCATGTTTTCTCCCGTCAATCCTTAAACTTATAATACAATTAATATTACCCCCGTGTTTGCTATTTGTAAAATAAATATTTATAATGTATTCAATTAAAAAAACTAATAGGAATGGACTATGTTCAAATTATTACAAACCTTCATTGCAGTTTATGAAACGCGGTCTTTTTCAAAGGCAGCAGACCAATTATTTATCTCGCAACCCAACGTCAGTGTCCATATTAAACAATTGGAAACCGAGTTAAAAACAACCCTATTTGACCGAAATGGCCGTACTGAATTAGCACCGACAACTAATGCCCGTATGTTGTATCAACGCGCGCTAGCGCTTTTAGATGATTGGCAAAAAACCACCGATAGTCTTGTTCAAAATCGACGGACCACTATCAAGATTGGCGCCTCGCAAACTTCAGCAACCGTCTTATTGCCTAAAATAGTAGCTCATATTAAAAAAGATGATTTCAATACCACTGATTTCCAAATCGAAATGCATAATTCCGAGGAAATTCTAGCTGGCATATTGAATCATCAGTTTGATATTGGCTTAATTGAAAAGCCGATTACACATGATTTTATTGTGCGTGAAGCCATTGCTACCGACCAGTTAGTGTTAGCGGGTAATCCTAACAGTGATCTATGGCTGGTGCGTGAAAAGGGTTCTGGTGTATACCACTATACACAGCAATATTTCAAACAAGAAGACATTGTGCCCGACCATTTTTTAACCATTGCCAACAACGACGTGATTGTCAAAATGCTGGCGGAAAACTTTGGTAAGTCGATTGTCAGTATTCAAACACTGCCCAATGGCGTTCCTTATCAATCTTTAAATAGCAATTTTAATCGCTCATTTTATTTGATTCGTTCAGCACATGAAAATCGTGCTGATGTCCTAAAATGGCATAAACATTTCGCAAAAATTGCCAGCCAATTATAGAAATTCAACTTGACCGTTGACAAAAGCTTTAATTCTCGCCAAACTTTCCACATGAATGCCTCGCTCATCTAGTAGCTGGCGTCCTTTTTGGAAAGTTTTTTCAATGACAATACCAGCCCCAACAACATGTAAATCAGCGTCTTGGGCAATTGTCAGTAAACCATCAACCGCCTGACCGTTAGCTAAGAAGTCATCAATAATGAGCACATTCTCGCCTGCTGTCAAAAAGCGCTTGTCAATCATGATATGATTGGTTGTTTGCTTAGTAAATGAATAGACGTCAGCAGTCCACACATTATCTGGCAACGTTAATGACTTGTTTTTACGTGCAAAAACAACTGGTACGTGTAGCGCCAATCCAGCAAAAACGGCTGGTGCAATACCAGAAGTTTCAACCGTTAGGACCTTATCAATCTTCTCATTAGCAAATAAACGCGCAAACTCTTGTCCCATTGCTTGCATCAGTTCTGGATCAATTTGATGGTTCAAAAATGAATCGACCTTTAAGACGTCTTCATTTAATACCCGACCATCTTTTTGAATGCGCTCTTCTAACAATTTCATTGTGCTAACCCCTTTTCAACTATTTTACCATCCATTACTTGTTCGCCGTCGTCATTAATTTTACCATTAAGAATCATGTTCAAGACCACTGCTAAAATTGATGTCACGACCACGCTGTTTGTCACAATCAGTTGAATAGTTTGTGGCAAATGCTGGAAAAATTGTGGGTAGACCGTCACACCAATACCACCACCAATTGATAACGCCGCAATCACTAAGTTTTTCTCAGAATCAAAGTTGACATGGCGTAAAATATTGACACCTTGCACACCAATCGTCCCAAACATAACAAACATTGCACCACCCAATACAGCACTTGGAATTATCGTTGCTAATGCGCCAAACTTTGGTAGCAAACCAATAATAATTAAAATGATTGCTGCAAAATAAATGGGTTGTTTCGTTTTCACGCCTGAAAGTCTAACCACACCAACGTTTTGACTGAAGGTTGAATAGGGAAATGTGTTAAAAATACCAGACAAAATGACCCCTAGACCTTCGGCTCGATAACCATTGGCC
Organism: Leuconostoc sp. UCMA20149; assembly: GCF_030400235.1. Lineage (NCBI taxonomy): Bacteria > Bacillati > Bacillota > Bacilli > Lactobacillales > Lactobacillaceae > Leuconostoc > Leuconostoc sp. UCMA20149. The sequence continues at coordinate 24,477 of NZ_VJYC01000015.1, read as the reverse complement.
ATGTCGTGTGCACTTAGCTTACGACCAGTCAAATCAGCTAACGCAAAGTAAACACCCGTTGATTCAATCATACTCGTTAATACAATCACAATCATTGTGATAATGGCTGACGTATGAAATGTCGGAACACCCAAGAAAAATGGCGTTGGCACGTGCACCCAAGCAGCTGAAGCAACAGGTTCAAGTGATACTTTACCTAAAAAGGCTGCAAACACAGTACCTAAGATAATGCCTAATAGAATAGCAATTGCTTTGACGAAGCCCTTAGCAAACAACATGAAACCTAAAATGATGATAATCGTGACTAAACCAACCAATAAATTGCTTAAATCACCATAACTTTTGGCACTCGCATCACCGCCACCCCAATTCAGTAAGGCAACCGGTATCAATGTAAAACCAATCACTGTAATCAAAGAACCGGTGACAACTGGCGGAAAATAAGCACGCAATTTGGCAAAGAGCCCACCAATTAGAAAAACAAAAATGCCGGCAGAGATGGTTGCACCATACATTGCACCAATGCCTAGCGTACTACCAATGTTAATCAAGGGTGATACAGATTGAATGGCTGAACCAAGCACAACGGGCATGGCAATACCAGTTAATGGCGTTCGCTTCAGTTGTAGCAATGTTGCCACACCAGTCATTAAAATATCCACTGAAATTAAATAAGCCATCTGTGCCGCCGAAAATTTCAAGGCTGTTCCAATCAGCAAAGGCACCAACACACCACCCGAATACATCGCTAGCACATGTTGTAATCCTAAGAACAAAGATTGTACTTTGTTTTGTTTCACCGCGTTATCCATTTTTCCCTCGATTTCTCGCTACAATTAAAAAAACTGACCATTTCCCTATCAGAAAAGGCCAGCATTGTCTTTGAATCGAATACTAACTTGCGATAGTCGCACCTTTTGGCGTGCGGTAGAAACTAGGTCACCATTTTTAACCAATTATATCTGCAATTATTTTATGTTTATAGCTTATCAAATTACCTATTAGTAATGCAAGTTTTTGATGATATTCTCCCTAAAAGAATCAGCCATTAATTGTTTACAATTTGTTCATATTTAGCACGCAAATTATACATCTTTCACAGTGATAATAGACTTATCGAAATTATAGTCATTTGGGAGCATCGCAACATTATGAAATTTAAAAATCTCTTTCTAACTGGTTTACTCATTGTGAATCTGCTAACACCACTCATCTCGGTGTCAGCCAGTCAAACGTCATCTACCCCCCAGAAAATCAGAATACCCCTGTCTCTAAGACCACAGATACCAAAGATTCAAAGACTGTAACATTACCTGACAATTCAAGCAATGGTCCTTTTAAAACAACGGTGGAACCGCCAATTGAGCAGGCAGCAGATGTAATTGAAGCCGATGAAGCTAAGCCAAAATCATCAAACAATTTACGGATTTCTTCATCCGGAACAAATGGTACAGTTTCATGGTCTTTTGATAGTACTACAGGCTTGCTCACATTTAATTCAACAGGCACATTAGCACAAAGAGTAGACACAAATCTTACAAACGCCGCCGTCAACCCAGATGCTGTTAAAAAAATTGTCTTTACAAAAACAGTCGAGCTCCCTTCTGATTCTTCAGCTTTATTTGCTGATTTAGCAAATTTAACACAATTTGATGCACGCAATCTTCAAACCGATGCCGCCACGAACCTAGCAAGACTTTTTTATAATGATTCATCTCTACTTAAAATTTCTAATACTAGCTTCAAAACAACCACTACTTTAACATCAGTAGCAGGAATTTTTGGCAATTGTTCAGCATTACAAACAGTAGACATAAGTGCAATGCGTACGTCCAGTTCAACTACCGCCACTAATGACATGTTTACCAATACAACAAATTTATGGAAAATTACATTCGGGAAAAATACAGATCTGGCTCCTTGTGGATTACTTGAAGCACCAAACGTTGGTACCAAATTATCAACTGATGATGGCAATTTATACACTACTCGCTCTAATTCTTGGCGTATTGTTGAGGTTGCTGGAAACGACCACAACCCACAAGGAGGAACCGTATCAACTGAACAGATGTTAACTCTTGGTCCTATTTCAGTCAACCAGCCGGTTAGTGTTGTCTGGGATAACGACGCTAATTACAATGGTTATCACGGCTCTGTGTTTTGGCAACTTAACCCCTCAAACGGGAAAATGGTTTTTGGTGGTAACTCCATAGGTGAATTTGAATCTGGTCTATCGGTTAAAGCTAATCTAGAAAGCTATAATATACCTGCTACACTTGTTCAAGGCATTTCTTTTACTGGGACCGCCAATTTAGTTGTCAATTCAAGTTATTTGTTTTCTAATTTACCAAATTTAACAAGTTTTGATAGTAATTATTATTTAAAGACGGAAAACGCACAAATTTTTGGTAATATGTTTGAGAATGATACCAAGTTGACCACCGTTTCGTTTCCCGGATGGAACACAAAAAAAGTCACTACGATGTTTGAAATGTTTAAAAACTGTTCTCAGCTTGAGAAGCTTGATCTATCGACATTTCTGACTACAAAATCAACAACTACTCATACCAACATGTTTGCCGGTACTACAAAGCTTTGGAAGCTCACCTTGTCTCAAAACGCTAGTTATAACAATAATTGGGGTCTACTTCAAGTGCCATCAATTAACACAAACATAATCGATAGTGGCAGCACCTACTATGTCAAGGAATCCAAATGGCAACAAGTATATAGTGGCACTGCACACGCTCCCACTGGTGCAACATTTGATACTCCTGCCAGCCTCGCTGATGCCACACCGGAGGTTAACGCTGGTCAGGCAGAAACTTTTGTTTGGTCCAACAGTCAATATTTGTTTGGTGTTCATGGCACTGCGCCTTGGCAACTAGACCCTGTCACTGGCAAGATGGTTTTTTACACAGGTACTTTGCAAAATTCTCAATCAGTAACAGATAATCTAAGTAGTTATGGCGCAGACGCAGAAACACTTGTTAAAGATATTAGCTTTAGCGGTACCGTAACATTTCCTATGGATGTGACTGAACTTTTTTCGAGTCTAGATTCTTTGACCACCTTTAATGGTACCAATGTTGACAGCGACAAGACCGAAAATTGGACACAAACTTTTTCCAAAAATGAAAACCTAACGTCCTTTACTTCAGGGTCTCTTAACACCCGATCAGCCACTAATATGTTTGGCTTGTTCGGATTCTGCACATCCTTGACCACCTTGAATACCTCATTTTTAGACACAGAAAAAGTAACTGACATGTCATACATGTTTGCTGAATTGAAGGCTTTAACATCATTAACTCTAAACTTGAATACTAGTTCAGCTACTACTATGACTTACATGTTTTCTGGCTCACACATAACTTCTCTTGATCTCACGTCATTTAACACAGGCAACGTAAAAGATATGAGTAACATGTTTTTTGATTGTCAGGCTTTAAAATCAATTAATTTATCGTCTTTTAATACACAAAAGGTCAGTAATTATAATAGTATGTTTCAATTCACCCAAAAATTAGAAACACTTGATTTAACGCCTTTTATAATCAGACCTGATGCAACTGTTAAAAAAATGTTTCTGAATACTAATAACCTGTGGCAGATTAAATTAGGTGTATCTACTGTGTTCCAATCCTCTCCTGATTTTACTGAAGCCCCTCCTGCCTCGACACCAATTCCAAACACTACTTTTACTACTAGTTTGCAAAGTTGGCAAATTGTTGGGAACGGTTCGGTTCACCACCCAATGGGTAATTTAGTATCCACATCTGATATGTGGTCATCAGCGTTTATTTCACGCCCCGTAACTTATGTTTGGGCTCAAGAACCAGAATCTCGCATTGATGAGGCTGATAATTTATCTTTTTCGACGGCTAACCTAGGCAGTCTATCCTCTTTTCAATTAGGTTTAAACAACGATGTGAACGATGGCATCACGTTAGATTATTTATACGGTAACTATAATGTAACTGTTACTCAAGCGGAGCCATGGGTTGGCGACGGCGATGTCACAATAGACGCCAGTGATCTACCAATAACCTATGGTGGTCAGAATTTGAGTTCCGGCCGCGTTACATTTGCTTCTGGAAACTCAATCGCGGATCGACTCAAAGTCAAGTATAATCATGATAGCAATAAGTCATTTGCAATTAACTTAGATAATGGTAGTAATTTATCTACTGCACTGGGAAAAACACTCACATCAACAATTGAATGGTCTTTTGAAACAACGCCCTGAATAACAATAAAAAAGAGACTTCCGCCCACTGCGCGGAAGTCTCTTTTTTATCACACTTGGTTCACAATGCGCCTTATCACTCACTTCCTAAAGAACCCACTCAACATCAACAGCAGGCTCACAATCGCCATCAAGGCAGCGGTAATGACTAATGTGACCCACCAGCCACTTTGGGCCGCAGCAAATGGCAGCCACTTGACGTTCTCACCATAAAAGCCACTGACAATTGTCGGTACAGTCAACACAATAGAATAGACTGTTAAGACTTTCATCGTCCAGTTCAGGTCACGATTACTCAAATTTCCCAGTGCATCACTCACTGAATTAATCACTTCCATTGCCAAATTAGCCATGTGCTCAGCTTGCCCAACTTCGACACGAACATCATCAATATGTTCTAACTCGAAATCTTGCAACGTTTTTTTGAAGTCAGTCCGATAATTATCCAGCATGGCATGGTTATTAGCCAATGAATTTTGAATATAAATCATTTGCGTTTGCAAATGTAACAAATCATTCATTTGCTGTGTTGTCCGCTTTTTATCGGCAAATTGCGCTTGAATGACACGTCTCTTGCGATTAATATCCGTAATTTCATCAACGTAGCGTGTCATTAATGAATAAAGCCCCGTCATAATGAAATCAAAAGCACTGATATCGTCATCAGCAGCACGAACTTGCTGATTTTGTGGTTCTAGAAGCACCGTTTTAATGTAATCAGTTGGCTCGTGCGTAAAAGTATAAACATCCCCATGTGCAAACAAAATGCCAATTGGTCGCGTTTCCACATTTTTAGGATGATAAGAAATCACATCAATCACCATTAAGGCTTCATCAGCCGCATGGTCATACTCCATACGGACACTTTCGTTATGGTCGACCGCATAATTAATCATTTCATTGGTCAAATGATGCTCTGATATCAATCGTTGATGCTCCGCCGGCGTCAAATTTGACACGTGATACCATTTAAAATTTTTAACTGCTTTAACTGTGTCAATCATTTTCTACCATCCCTGTACGTCACATTTTGTGGTCTAGCCAGCTGAGATTTTCTGACTGGGACAAAACCCTCGCGGTCATAGAATCGTTGTGCATCAAGGTTAGCCACAACCACTTTTAATTCCAAAGGTTCATTCACAGCCTGACGCGCCCACTCTAACAAACGTGCCCCAATACCATAGCCTTGCCAGCCCTCTTTAACAAACAACAAATGCAAAAAATGATCCCATTCAGATAACGACGCAAAGCCAACAATCTCATTTCCAAAAACAGCTACCATCACCCGTTCACCATGAGAATCGGTCACAAAGTCAGCTAATTTAGGGTGCTTCACCCATGAAAAATGATGTTGTCGGCTCTCCAAATAAATACGCGCAACTGCGTCTGAATCTTCAGGTCGCATTGCGCGTAGTACAAGTTCGGTCGCTAATTTATTTGACAAAAAACTCTTTTGATTGGCCATTAACGTTCTCTTTTGCTTTGGTATCTGAATTCCAAAATGGTACGTAAACCTTACCTAATATATGCTTCTTTTCAATAAAGCCAAACATGCGGCTATCATTTGATACGGAACGATGATCACCTAAGACAAAATACATATTTTTAGGTACCACACTTTTGTTCCGATCTTTCTTTTGCCATAGATCCTCACGAGATGATAATGTCTTCAATGACCAATCACCCCACGTGCCACTGGTACGCTGGTCGTTGCTAATATAGTCCTGATTAACCTTTTTACCGTTGACATATAGGTTAGCACCGCGATGTTCCACTGTGTCACCAGCCACTGCAATAACACGCTTCACATAGTCTTTGTGTCCCGACTTGATTTGCGGATCTTCATGTGTTGCATCAAACACAATCACATCTCCGCGCTTAATCGTTGCTAATTTATTTTCAATAACAAGTTCACTATTTTCTAAATTAGGCAACATTGAGGGACCATCAACCTTAACCAATGTGAACCAAAAAGTCCGAATTAACATCGCAATGGCTAATCCAATAACAATTGGTACAACCCAATTTTTGATAAAATTTTTCACTTACTCTACCTCTTCAATATTACACAATATTATATCATATATCGGTTCCAAACATGATTGTATACAAAAAGGGCAACCAACCGATTGCCCTTTTGAGTATTACTTACGCTTACCGCGACGTGCCTTTTTAATTTTACGTTGCTTTTCTTTTTCAAGTGCTTCAGCTGCTTCACGTTCACGACGAATCTTGAATGGATTTTGTAAGAAGAACGTTTGTACAGTTTGGAACGCATTACCCACCACCCAGTAAAGTGACAATGCACTAGGCACTGCCAAGGCTGAGAAAAAGATAATCACTGGGAATAAGTAAGGCATTGCCTTAGTTATCCCATTTTGGTCTGGATTGGATTGCATTGATAACCATGATGAGGCAAAGGTGAATAGTGCCGCCAACACTGGCAAAATGTAGTATGGATCATTGCTACCTAATTCCAACCACAAAAACTTACCTGAACGCAACACGGGTGAATTCCAGATTGATTGGTACAACGCAATCAAAATTGGCATTTGTACAATCAATGGTAGCATTGAGGCGAATGGATTAACACCAGCATTTTTATATAATGCTTGTTGTTCAGCCATCATTAATTGACGACTTTCCGTATCCTTACCCGGATATTTAGCTTGCAAGGCCTTCAATGCTGGCTGGACCACTTGCATTTTCATCATTGAACGAACTTGATAGACCATCAATGGCAAAATCAAGAAGCGAATGAAAATCGTGAACAGGATAATACCCATACCATAATTATTACCGAACCAACTCGATGCCCCTAAAATGGCACGGGTGAAGACGGCAACAATGGCACTCCAGAAGCTATGGGACGCAACCTGTCCTTCATAAGATAAACCAGAAACAATAATCAAAACCAATGCCACGGCTGACATCACTAATGGCATAGGGCCAATACTCTTTAAAATATTCTCAAAACGTTTCATGCATTCTCTTCTTTCAATATCTTAGCCAATTTTAACACATGAATCATCTGCTCTTTTAAGAACTTTTGACTTTGATGTGCGGCAGCTGGTCGCGCAATCACTAATAAATCCAATTCTTGAGGCATTTGTGGTTTTAATTCTAATAAACTCTGTCGTATGCGACGTTTTACCCACACTCGGTCATGGGCCTTACCGACTTTTTTGCTAACAGATAAACCGACACGGAAGTGCTTTTGATCAGTTTTAGTCATTTGATAGACAATAAAATACTTATTAGCTATCGAATGATGCTTATTAAAAACCTGTTGAAACTCTTCTGGTTTTTTGATACGGAATGTTTTTCTCATAACGTGACGCGGCTCCCTATTATGTACGCGGTTGACCCGCATTCAAAATTAGATTTGCCAAAGCTGCCTGAATACAGGTATCAGCTTCAACTTGTAAATAAAAAAGCCACTGCTGAGCAGCGACCTTGTTAGGCAGATAGAACCTTGCGGCCCTTTGCACGACGGCGAGCCAAAACTTTACGACCGTTGCTCGTGCTCATACGCTTACGGAATCCGTGTACGCGTTCACGATGACGCTTCTTTGGTTGGTATGTACGCTTCATGTGTGTTCACCTCCAATCGCGATTTTTACCTGCAAAAACTTTGCAATTCGCTAATAATCATACCATGAATTCAAGCCAAGCACAAGTAAATCAAAGTTTTTGACTTAGCCTTAATTATTGTTTAACTTTTGTTGGATCAGTTGGCACTGAAATTTTGCCAGCTAAAATTTGTTGTTTTGCCTTTTGTGCTGCTTGCCAAGCGTTATCTGGCATACTGTCACGTGCGATATCGACACCTTTTTCTTTCAAACCGTAAGTGACTGTTTTGCCACCAGGGAAGTTACCCTTTTTACCTTGGTTAGCCACCAAAACGACTGCATTATCAACACGTTTGATAGCTGAAGCTAGTGTAAAGTTGCTCTTTTCACCGTCTTTGGTTGTGTAGTTACCATCAGCTTTTTGGTCCATATCAACCCCAACGACCCAGACCTTCTTGTCTGCCGTAGTGGCTTGATTTTCAGCCTTAGCTTCAGCAAAAACACCGTTACCAGTTGCACCAGCAGCTTGGAATATCACATCAACACCACTCGCATACATTGCAGCAGCAATTGTCTTACCTTTAGCTGCATCCGTAAATGTATTGGCATACTGTGACACGAACGTTGCCTTAGGGTTAGTGGCTAGGACACCTGCTTTAAAGCCGGCTTCAAAATGATCTAACACTTCACCTTTGACCCCACCAACAAACCCGATTTTACCTGTCTTTGAGGCTGTTGCGGCAGCGACACCGGCTAGATAAGATGACTGTTCTGATTTGAACATAATTGAAACAGCATTTTTATATGGTACTTCTGCTTCAACCATGGCAAATTGCGTTTTAGGGTTTGCCTTGGCAACTTGTTTCATTGCCGGACCACCCATGAAACTAATACCAACAACTAATTTGTAGTTGGCTTTGACAGCTTGTTGCAAGTTAGACTTAATTTCTGAACTATCGTTTGACACAAAATAAGAATAGCCATTAACGCCTTGTTTGAGTGCATTTTGTTGACCGTATTTTTTAATACCAGCCCAAGCGGATTGGTTAAAAGACTTATCATCAACACCACCAGTACTAGTCACTAGCGCTACACTATACGCGCCCTTTTTACTAGCCTGATTGTTGGTGATAACCGCGGCACCAATGCCAATAACTGCAACAGCGGCGACAACTGCGCCGACTAAGGTAGAACGTTTCATATCATATCCTCCGACTATGTATCTCTCGGTATACATAGAAAATTTTGTGTTGACACACTGTCTACCATATTAACAACTATTGACTAAAAATGCAACAAATTATGACGAAAATACCGCCCACAATTTCACAATTGCTTGTACGCCCTCATCCCCGTGATCGACACTTAATTTTGCAAACAATTTTTCCGCTAAGGCTGTGTTAGGGAGGTCAATGTCCATTTCCTTGGCGGCATCAAGTGCAATTCTTAAGTCTTTTAGCAAATGTTTGGCATAAAATCCGGCAGCAAAATCACCCTTTAAAACACGCGGCGTATAGTTATCAATTGACCAAGAGCCAGCAGCCCCTTTACGCCAAACATTATAAGCCATTTCTAAATCTAAGCCAGCCGCTTTGGCATACACCAAAGATTCTGCCATCGTTATGACTGTTGCTGCGACGCCAATGTTATTGCTCATTTTCATGTGTTGCCCTTTACCGGCCGAACCCACATGCACAATTTGTTGCCCAATGCTTTCAAAAACTGGTTTAACGGCTTCAAACACATCAGCCTCACCACCGACCATGATAGTTAAAGTACCAGACTTTGCACCAATATCACCACCAGATACTGGTGCGTCTAAGACTTTAAAGCCTAAATCCGCGCCAGTTTGTGCCAGTTGCTCAGCTAAATGTGGCGTCGAAGTGGTCATATCCACTAAAATACTACCTGGTTTAGCACCGGCAAAAATCCCATCATCTCGGGTCCAAACATCTTCAACATCTTGGGGATAGCCGACCATGCTAAAAACAATATCGGCTTGTTGAGCAACTTCTGCTGGTGTATCCGCCCACACGGCGCCATGACTAATCACTTCATCTGCCTTTGATTGGGTGCGATTATAAACCGTGACATGATGTCCAGCTTTGAGTAAATTATTAATAATACCCGTTCCCATCACACCAGTACCAATAAATCCTAATGCCATAATAATACCTCCTGACAAGTATTATAAAAGCACTGCACACCTGCAATGCTTTTTTTATGATAAATGCGTTATCTTCTGAATTGTTTTCAACACACCGCTGTTGTTATTATCATCAACTGCTGTTTGATAATCACCCGTGATGCGTGCGTTTGGCATTTTGAACGGTTGCCCAACCGCGCACAACATTTCAACATCATTGCCACCGTCACCAAAAGCGACAACATCCACCATATTAACACCATAGCTCGACGCTAACATATTGAGAGCAGACGCTTTATTAACACCGGCCGCGATAATATCAATCGCTCCAGTCCCTGTTTCAGTAATGTGGACAGCATCACCTAATGCCAGCCGCGCGTCACGATAAAATTGAGACTCGTCAAAGTTTTGCCAACTCATTGTTACTTTATATATTGGCTCCGGAATATCTGAAACATTTTCAAACCGAACAATATTTTTAAAAAGCTTGAAGTACCGTTCACTATTTTTAATGTTAGCGTACCGTGGCAAATAAGCCGTCTCATCAGTCGAAAAGACCAAACCACGATCAGGTTGAACATCATAATTAACTAAAAAATCTTGAATATGTGCTAATGTTTTCAACGATAAAGCCTTTGAAAACAGCACTGAACCATCGCTTTTAATGACACGCGCACCATTATTGGTCACAAAATTAATCGGCTCATTCAAAAAGTCTTTAAAAATAACGTTGATTCGCTCTTGATGAACGCCAGTTGCAATGGCAAAAGCAATATTTTGACGTTTTAATTGACTCAAAACACGCCGAAATAACGTTTGGTCAAACTTCTTGTCATCTGTCAAAAACGTACCATCTAAATCAGTTGCAATAAGCTGAATTGTCAATAGTCCAAGCTTCCTTTATTCAATGGGTATTGTAATTCACCAGAACGGTCTGGTGCCTCTGACACTAGTTTACCTTTATAATAAACGGTTGGCAAATTTACTGCCGTTATATTTTCAAGCGGAGACTGGTCCATGACGATAAAGTTAGCCATCGCACCCGTCTTCAAGTGCCCATACTCTGATTCAATATGTAGCAATTCAGCACCATTAATCGTCGCAGCTTGCAACACTTGTGCCGGTGTTGCACCTGCCATCACCATCAATTGTGCCTCTAATGCCGTATCATTGAAGCCGTTGAGCGGTGATCCGGCATCTGTCCCAAGTGTTAATTTAACACCGGCTTTTGCATATTGACCCAAAGCACGCATGTGTCGCGGTGCCCACTTATAAGCTGTTTTAACCATCCATTCTGGTAAAATGCCATCCCCACGTTTGACAATTACATAGGGTGCTGTCAGCGTTGGCGTCAGTGTTGCGCTCGTTTTAAGAAACAAATTAATCGCTTCATCATCAGCATCAAAAGCATGTTCAATGCCATCAGCGCCAGCACGCAAAGCAATTTTAACGCCTTCAAGCGCTTCTTCGTGGACTGCCAAACGAGCATGAGATTTTTCATGAACTGCTTGAGCAGCTGCTTGTATTAACTCAAATGACATTTGCACATCATCAGGTTGCTCATTAGGACTAAAAGCAATGCCCCCACTGGCAAACAATTTGATGTTATCAACACCTGCTAGAAAATGACCACGCACGGCAGCCCGCATCTCGGCAGGGGTTGCAACCACGATCCCTTGCTTTGAACCATGACCACCAACTGTTGTAATTGCACGCCCAGCAGTTTGTAAGCCAATCAAGTTTTGTTGTTCAGCCCGCTTGGCAATGTCAATATCTAAATCATTTGTCGTTGCTAATGCTCGAGCAAACGCTACACCATTTTGTTGCAACGTTTGAAGATTTGCCAAACCATTTTGAATTCGTTCTTCATCAGTTTTGATCAACTGATTAGCACCAACAGGAAATACACGATTAGCAATGTGAACATGCGTATTAATCAGACTTGGCATGACATAGTGATCTTGCAAATCAGTCGTTTCTAAGCTTGAAAAATCACTTGGCACATCATTTGTTCCACGTGAAACAATATGATCATTTGCTACCACGAACCATGCGTTTGGTCTAAAAACCTGTTCATCTTCTTGGTATAGTCGCGCATTTGTAAATAATTTTGCCATCACAAGTTCTCCAAAATACGTTGTGCAATGACAGCACCTTCTCGCAAAATCACCGTGTTAACACCCGGACGAGGAATCACTGTGCCAAACCATTTTTTCCCTTCAACAGGAATGCCATACAAGTACAAATTGGGAATGTGATCCCCATTTGCATCAATAACTTCTAATGTTTGGCGATCAATATTAGCAGCACCCAATGTCCAACTTGTCCCATCTTGACGCATCAAAGTTGGCGATACCAGTGTTCCTTTATCGCGCAAATTAACTAAAATAGGATTGACCGCGATTGCCATGTTAGTTGCACCTAACCTTGCTTCCACTAAGGCATTGCCGCGGTATTCTTGTTGTCGGCTGTCTCGTGCAACAAACTGACCGTCCTCGGTTGTCACCTTGATTTGTGACGCGGTAATATCAACAATACCGGCTTTTATCAACGCACGAAGCTGTTCGACACGTAATAATGGTGGTCCAACTGATACCAAAACGTCCAGCGGACGGAATTTGGTCAAAAACTTTTCATAATCATCAACTGAGAAATAATCATGTTCCACAACATAGCGCACACGGTCACGCATATCTCGCAGAATATCAAACGCGCCAGCAAATGGTGCTGATTTGTTCCCCAGCCGTGCATCAGCAATATCCGCAGCTAAATACGATAATACCCAAGTGCGATAATCGGCATCATTTGGCAAATCACGAGCTGGATTACGTACCAAATCAATATCTAATGATGGTATATCACTCAAACCAAATTCGGCAGCTGTGGCATTCAAGTCACCACTCGTGAGTAATGCCACTTTAAGCGCTTCGGATTGATCATACGTCAGATTACTTTGCCCACTATTAATACGATTTAGCAAGTGTTTATAGGTCAATTCCTTAACCACTAAACTTTCAAAAGCCTCATAAGACATTTTACCGTCTCCAGCAGCACGTAGCGCCTCAAGAGCAGGTAACGTAAAGAAAGTTGGCTGGTATAACTCACTAGTGTCTTTTTCATTGACACCGCGCGCATGTAGCGGGAAGCCACCGCGCGAACCTGCAATAATATGTGGTTCGTGACCAGAGGGTTGATAAATTAACTCTCCGGAATCATCACGGACAAAAGTTCCACCTTTGCCAATTGAAAGTGCCGCTAAATAATCGAAAAAGCTCAATCCCAAGCCACGTATAATCACGCGATTATTTTCTGTCAAGCCTGACAAATCAGCTTCTGATGGGTGAGTTGGTCCAATATAAGGCAAGTGGTGTTCATCGGCAAATGCCTTAAAATCAGCTTCTTCAGATGTCAATTCATCATCAGCGTGCCCAAGTGCCATGACAACTTGGTCTGCTAATATCTGTGTACCATCACCAAGTGTCACTTGAAATTTTGTCCCAATTTTAACTAAATCGGCCACAGTTTGTTTCGTATAATTAAGCGTTTGATTGCCTTTGACACGTCTTTTTAACCATTCAAAAAACCAAGCCGCATAGATGCCCATGATACCACGCGTTGCGAAATCACCAGTATGTGTCAGCTGCAAAATTTCACTCGCATAGGCACTATCAAATTCTGGGTGTTGTGCAATAAAATTAGGCGCTTCGGTGGTTAACCATTGAAAGAGACTTGGTCCTGAAAAAGGTTTGCCTCCGTTTTCAATTGAATCATCATTGAATAGTGTCACTTGGTCAATGACTGTATTCATCAAGAATAAGTTGTTTTGTTTGATTGTGGGGTCCCAAACACGACCACCAATGGCGTATGGATCAAAGATTTGTACATCAAGTTGATTATCACTGTCATCCAAATTAATAAGGCGCTCAGCTACCGCTAAACCACGCGGACCGGCACCAATGATTGCTACTTGCATTTATATTCTCCCCAGCGTATCAAATCAACCTAACTAAGGTTTCAATACTGATTTATTATTAGTCACTCACTATTATAATGGTTTAACCGGTTATTTTCAAAGTACGGTCTTTACTTGTCTCTATTGAAAATATATCCCCTTAATTTATGACGAGAACTTGATGAGGACAACGCTTTAGACTTATAAAATAAAAAACACCTCGCAAGTTTTTTCACTTTCGAGGCTACCCTATTCAATAGAAGGGCTTAGTTTTTCACGTGGTATCGTGATACCAATTGCTGTTTTTTCAAATAAATAACAATAAACGGAATGGCAATCAATAAAACACTCAACAAAAATTTAAATAAAGATTGATTGACTGACTGGCTTTGTCCAATTTTTTTAATATAGTCAAAAATATAGTAACCAGGGAAAAATTGTTGCACAATCGAGATTATTTTTATTAAGATACCGTCAGCGGCCGTTACGGTATCCCAGCGAATCATCAAAACGCCAAATCCCATACTCAACGGCATGCTGAGCGCAGCAATTGTCTTTTGATCCATATAAATACCAATTAAAAAACCGATTGCGTTTAAATACAGTCCCATTATGAGTAGCAAGATAACTAACATGCCTAAACTCAAATTAATCGGCAAAGATCCAAATAAGGCGCCAGCAACTAAAATAACAAAAACGATACAGGCATTCAAAATAACTTGCACGATAAACTGATCTGTTATCCAACGTTTGATACTATAATGCGAAGTTTGAGATTGTAATTTATAAAACTGATAGGTATCACATATTTTTTTAGAAAACGTCACAACAGAATTACCCGAAATACCGATTATCGCAGCAATTGTAAACCACAAATAACGATTAACAGGATTGTGTGTCATGCCGTTAAAAACACTTAGCATCATTAAATACCACGCTAATGGGAAAACGACTGTAAACAAAATAAAACGTTTATTTCTGAATGTATCTTTAATTTCTATCCAAGTAATCATTAAATAGCTCCTTTAATTATTGATTCATGAGACGATACCAATGTTCAATCGTCTGATTATTAGAGTGAATATTGGCAACTGATTCATCTGACTTAATCACACCATCTTTTAGTAACACGACACGTGTAAAGTAGTTATCAATTTGATTGAAATCATGTGTGATAGTGACGACACTGCCACCCACATGATCCAAATAATCCCAAAATAAATCAATTGATTCTAAATCCATGCCCACTGTTGGTTCATCTAGTATCAATAGTTTTGATGGTTTAATTAACGTCAAAAGTAATGCTAAACGCCGTTTTTGTCCGCCGGAAAGTTGATCAACGATCACTTCAGATTGCTCAGTCAATCTAAATTTTTTGAGCAAATCATCTATGTTGATCTTTGAGTAGGCATCATATATTTTCAAAGATAAAGCAATTTGTTCGCGAACCTTTAAAGAGGCAATCAAACAATTTTCTTGCGTCATAACGCTGAGGTCATCTTGTGCATTAAAATGTTTAACGACACTACCTTTATCCGGAATGATATTGCCCAAAATCGTATTAACAATTGTTGTTTTACCTGATCCATTGCTGCCTAACAAAGCGATACGATCTCTACCATAAATAGATAAATTGACATCCTTTAAAACAGGATTTTTGAATGATTTGTTTAAATTTTTCAGCTCCAATATTAAAGCATCGCCATGTGTATGACCAGCAAGTAAAAAATCTAAGTTGACCGAAAATATTTCTGAAATAGAAATAAGCTTATCAATGTTAGGTTCGGATTCGCCGTTCTCCCACTTAGAGATTGATTGCCTAGAGACAAATAATTTTTGTGCTAACAATTCTTGTGACAAGTGCTTTTTTTGCCGCAAAGCGCTTAACTGCGATTTGAAAATGTTTTCCATACTTAATATTATTCTCCGTGATCTTAATTCATCAGCTGATAAAAATGATTATACATGAACAATTTAATCAATAAACATTTTCTCACAAAAGTGCTGTATAGACTTTTTTGCGGAGGTCGCAACCGTTAGTTGCACCCTATTATCAATTGAAAACTAGGTGTTTTTTACCATTTGTCTTATCATGATAGACATCATTGATAAGATTTTATTCTATATTGACTTTTGAGATTTTGACAAACACGGTTGCATACAAAATACCCCAAAAGCATAATAGCTTTTGGGGTATTTTGCGACATGAATTAACTATGATTAACAGAAACTGCTTCTTTTTGCCCATAGTAAGCATTTACACCGTGCTTGCGATAATAATGCTTATCAAGTAAATATTGGGGCACATGAATATCCGAACGTGTCGACTGTAGCGCATGATAACTGATTTCTGCTGAAACTTCTAATACTTTAGCATTATATACAGACTTTGAGGCATCGACGCCCCACGTAAATGGTCCATGTTGGCTGACTAGCACAGCAGGGGTCGCATCAGGATCAATCTGCCTTTGCTCAAATTCTGACACAATGACTTTTCCTGTATTTAACTCATAAGCTGATTGAATTTCTTCTTGACTCAAAGCTGGCGTGCACGGAATATCACCATAGAAAGTGTCTGCGTGTGTCGTGCTAACAGCAGGAATATCCATTTGAGCAGCCGCAAAGGAAACACCCCATGGTGAGTGTGTATGCGTAATACCACCAATATTTTTGAAATGCCGATACAGATAGGCATGTGTTGGTGTATCACTAGAAGGGTTTAAATCACCTTCCACAACGTTACCATCTAAATCAACCACTACCATATCATCAGGCTTCAAATCTTCATAGGCAACACCAGATGGCTTAATCACAAATAATCCTTTTTCACGATCAATTCCCGACACGTTACCCCAAGTAAATGTTACCAATCCCAATTTAGGCAAAGACATATTTGCTTGATATACTTCATTTTTTAGTTCTTCTAACATCATACTACCTCTATTAAAATACCTGCTTGGGTCAATAATTCAAGAATGAAATCGTGTGCTTTTTTGACTTGGTCAACACAATCTTTGTCTCGTTCTGACCACATTTCTATCGTAAATGTGCCTTGATAACCAAGCCGCTTCAATGTTTTAAATAATCCTAAAAATTCAACATTACCTGTTCCAAAAGGCACATTTTTAAACTTACCGGATGTATTTTCTGTCACAACTAAGGTATCTTTGACATGCACCGAAACGATATTTTCAAATCCATCAGTCAAATCTTCCCCAGGGTTTACCTGTGGCCATGCTGAAATATTACCAATGTCAGGGTAAGCTTGCAGCCACGGTGACGAAATATTTTGTTTGATTTTTCTGATCTTGTTAATTGAATTAATAAAGTCATCGTCCATCGTTTCAATCGCAATCATAACCTGATTCGCCGCTGCAAAATCAACTACTCGCTGTAAATTTTCAATAAAATTCTCACGGGTGAGTGCTGTTTTGGCATGATAATATTCATCATATCCAGCAATTTGAATATTTCTTATTCCCAATTTTTTAGCTAAGATAATTGCTTTTTGACACATACGGTATGCAGCATCATAAAGGACAGGATCTTGTGAACCTAGAGGGAATTTACGTAATGCTGATAGCATCATTGTGTCGATTGAAACACCCGATTCATACGAATTTTTTAGTAGGCTAAATATGTCATTGTCCGACCAATCTAGGCGCGCAATACGCTCATCACTTTCGTCGATTGATAATTCAATAAAAGAGAAACCTTGCTGCTTAGCAAATACCAATTTTTCCCGCCATGACAGTTGGAACGGTAAGGATTTTTCATTAATGCCCAATCGCGCCATCGTTATGCCCAGTACTTTCCAATTTCATCTTGGAAGGCTTGTGCAGCTGCTGCGGGATCATCTTGACCCGTAATGGCTCTACCAGCAATGAATGTATACACTGGCACATCTTTAAACAATTTAATCGTGTCTAAATTAAGTCCCCCGGTAACAGAAACTTTGAATCCCATTGAAATAAACTTTTTGACAATGTTGAGGTCTTTTTCACCCCACACTTCACCAGCCAATAAGGCGTCTCTGCTTTGGTGATAAATGACTTGTTCAATACCGATTTGTTGCCATTTCTCCGCCAAATCCCAATTCCATGCTGAGTACAATTCAACCTGTATCCCATCAAGAACCGACTTTGCAGATTTCATTGTAGCAATTGTTGCTGAATCAATAACTGTCATCAAATCAGCTCCAGCGTCTTTTGAATTTTGAGCCACCGTTGAGCCAGCATCCGCACACTTGGTATCAGATGCAATAATTTTATCGGGAAACATCTCTCGCAAAACACTAATGGCCTGTTGTCCCGCCTGCAATTCAAGAATCGTACCAACTTCAACAATGTCAACAATCGGTCCTGCTAAATGCGCAATTCTTGCAGCATCAGCTAATGTATTTTGATCTAAAGCAATTTGTAGATTAGGCTTCGTCATTTTTTTATCCTCACTTCTTGTATTTCTCTTCAAAATCAGTTTCGTCAACAATTCGTTGGGTGATTTCTTTGTCACTCATAACATTTTTGACACCGACCACTGTCACGCCTTTTTTTGCGGCATCTTCAAACATGTCCACAAAGTTAAGTGGTGTGAAAACGGCATCATACTGGCTTGCCGTTGACTTTCCTTCGGCAATACTTGTGTGGTTAATTTTTGATACCGGAATGCCAAGCTTTTTCATTGATTTTTCAACACTTTTCATCATCATCAAGCTTGTACCCGAACCATTAGCGCAAGAAACTAAAATATTCATTATTATTCTCCTTTATTAAAACAAATTAATTTTTATTCAAGACCCTTATTTTCTTTATAGGCATCATAATCTTCAACCATCAAGAAATAATTTTTAGGATCCTTACGATATTCCAGTTGTGGAATTAGCAGTAGAATTGCAGCTACCACGACAACACCGAAGTAACCTAGATACTTCAAGATAACTGTGAATCCTGGCCAAACAGTATCCCAGTCAAACATACCCAAGTAACCACCGAACTTTGACATACCAATCCAAGTTGAGATTAGGGCTGCGCCGACAACTTGTATAATGCCTGAGAAAAATGGCAAAATCATGGCTGCTTTAGCGCCAGCTCGATTGTTGGCAATAACACCAAACACGGCATTGTCGAAGAACAACGGAATGAATCCGGCAATAATAATAGTTGGCGAGTGGAAAATCATCAGTGCCCCTATGGCTAAAAATTGTCCTAATGCGCCAAACAAGAAACCAATTGTCACGGCATTTTGTTCACCAAAGGCAAATGTCGCCGCAACATCAATACCAGGCACAGAATTTGGTAGGATCGTATCACTAATACCAGTGAAACTTTCAGTTAGTTCCCCAACGAATGTTCGAACACCCAGTTGCAAAATTGCTAAGTTAACAGCGAAGCCAAGGGATGTTGTGAGAATGTAGAAGAAGAAGCTCGCACCCTGAGCTAAACCAGAGGTCCCTTTACTAGTAATGAATAGTTGATGGAAATAATTTTCTCCTAATACGAACATAATGATGCCAAAGAATAGAAACATTAATATCGCGGTGGCCACCATATTCTCATTAAATATTTTCAAAAAACCAGGTAAAGTAATATCTTCCAAGCGCTTAGAAGCTGGCTTGTTCTTCTTTTTTTCAGAAGAACTCATCTTATCTGCTAACCATGCAACCAATGCAATCCCAAACATTTGCTGATGGGCAATTGCGAAACCGCCACCATCAGTAAGCCTTTGAATTGGCTTGATTGTCATGTTAGATCCAACAGCCCAATATAAGCCAAGTAACACACCCATAACAAGCAAAACTTCAATTCGTCCAAGACTCGGAATCGCAAATAGTAAAATCCAAAATGCTGTTGCTGCTTGCTGTACCTGAACATTTCCAGTAGTAAATACTGCACGTAATTTTGTATATTTAGAAAATCTTACCAATAAAATATTAAAGACAAAGGCAATTAGCAATAAAATCATGACGTCGCCAAATGAACGGCCAAACGTTTTTTCTAATCCATCTGTCACAGCATTTTGACCAAAGTAAGGATCAATCACAGTTGCCGTTAAATGAAAGCGGTCTTTCAGTCCTGTTAGTATCGGTCGGAAACTTGTTACCAGTCCGTTTGAGCCAACAATTAAGATCATGTAACCAATCGTGGCTTTTAGAAAACCAGCCAAACTTTCATACCATGGCTTTTTCTCTAACATGTAACCAATCAAGACAATGAAACCAATCATGTAGGCTGGTTGGGTCAAAATGTTATTGGCAAAAAATTCCCAAATAGCTAATATTCCTGCGAATATATTATTCATCATGCTCTCCTCATTGCTCAGCAGGGATTTTATCAAATTGATTCATCACTTGAACGAAATCGTCCATTGATTCAACATCTGACAACGCTTCAATCACACCATCTGTCATCAATAACGACATTAAATTTTGAATATTCTCTAGGTGTTGCTTTTCATCCTTAGCTGCTAGCGTGAAAAATAGCTTCCCTTGTTTTTCAACATTGCCATCTTCAAACGAAACAGCTTCATTAAATTTGGTGAAACTAATACCTGTTCCTAAAACACCTGGTCCCGTAGCTAATGCGTGTGGCATCACCACACCAGGTACAATGACAATATAGGCGCCATTGTCTTCAACATTTTTAATAATTTCATTAATATATTGCTCGGTAATAATTCCCTTTTCTTTGAGATTTTCACCCGCAACACGCAACGACTCCCGCCAACTTGATGGCGTGTCATGGTAAATTCTTACCAAGTCGTTGTCGTAAAAGTAATTAAGCATTGTCATTTTGATTACTCCTTATAAGAATGAAGGGAATGGCACATCATTATCTTTTGAAAAGACATCTGAGAAGCCACGGTCATAATGATATTGAATCTTGTTTTGATCTTCTGGGAAAGTGTAACTACCACCAACACGCCATACAAATGGGTGGAATTGATAGTTAAGTGTGTCTTTTTTCATTTCCCATAACTTAACGATTTCTTGCGGATCAGCATCGAAATTTGACCAAATATCATAATGTACAGGAATCACAACTTTGGCTTTCAGGTCCTCAGCTGATCGCAAAACATCAATTGATGTAACTTTATCTGTTATGCCTCGCGGATTTTCACCATAGTTAATAATTTCAACATCAACATGATTCTCATTCCCATGTTTAGCAAACATATTTGACATGTGCGAATCGGCGGCGTGATATAGATTTCCACCAGATGTTTTAAATAGATAATTGACAGCAATTTCATCCATGTCTTGTGGTAGCGAATCTTTGATTGTGACATCGTTATCGACAGTTAATAGCGCTGTCCGATCAAAAGCTTCCAAAGCCTTGATCGTAACCGACTTCACGGTCACTTCATCTCCTGGGTGAACAACAATTGTGCGTTCTTCAGGAACTCCCCAACCTTTCCAAATGTCAACAACCGCTTGAGGACCAATAAACTTCGTTTCTGGGCCACTATTTTGTAACACAGCCGCTGCTGTATTGATATCTAGGTGATCTGAATGGATATGTGTCACCAATAAGGCATCGACATTTTTAACAGCATAGGGATCAATAACGAATGGTTGTAGACGCAAGTTCGGTTGCATCTTTTGCACGCCACTCATCCTCATCATTTGATGTCCTTGCTTCATCAAACCTGAACCATGTGTTTGTTTACCAGTACCATTCCAGAGATCAACTAAAATATTGGTGTCCTCATGTGTCTTCAACCAAATACCATTATTGGCTAACCACCACATCCGGAAATTCTTTTCGGGTACTTTTGATTGTTCAATTTCTTCATTTAACCAAGTGCCCCACTCTGGGAATGTATTCTGAATCCAATTTTCTCGTGTTGCCTCTTGAATTGTTGTTGCTTTTGCCATTTCTTTAAACCTTCTTCCAAACTTTTTTAAAATGTATGCGCTTACATTTGCTGGTACAATTACATTATGGTTGAGAATTAAAAAAATAAACAGTCCCATTACCTCACAATGAAAATGCTTGAATGAGACTGTAATCAATCACTTGCTCATTGTAAAATCAAAGTGAATACACGTTTTGGAAAGGAACACTAATTATGAGCGTACCAAATATGAATTACACCACATTCATTAACTACATAGCCAATCAAGATCTGCTCCCAAATGTTCAAACGATGTCTAACCGGCTCAATTTATCTAGTCGTAAAATCTATTACTTATTACAAAGCGCCAATTCTGATTTGCGTTCATCAAATCTCCCTTTTTTGGCGCCAAACACCAGAATCACACAAAACCAAATTACCGTTTTGAAAGCAAAATTGTCTCATGTTCCTTCAGATGATTATATTAATTCCTATGAACGGCAACTGATTATTGATATTTGTTTGGCACTACCACTTAAAAAATGGACATTATCTGCTTTTCAAACATTATTTTCTGTCTCTAGAAATACAGTTCTCCGTGATATATCAGATCTCAAAAAGCGAGAGACATTTAAACCCGTTTTTTCGAAAAAATCAGGTTTTGAGTTTGCAGAACCGTTGTACGACTCATTCGTGCATGCCTATAACGGCCTAGCCTTACTGCAGAGTCACAAGAATGCACTATCGTATTTTATACGGTCACTGGATAAACACATACCTTACTCAAAATTTTTATTAATCAGCGAAAAATTAAAAAATATGTATCAAGATTCTCTAGGCAAAAAGATATCAATTTCCAATGCTTTAACGTTAACTATTTTTTCAACGCTTGCTTCGCTGTATAGTGAGCTAGATCCTATTGCACAGGAAAGTTTATTTACATCCGCTGACGTGGTTTCTTTTACCAAACGCAAAGAAAACGATATTATCAATGACTTCTCAATGATTACCAAAACAAATTTTTCATTAGAGATGCCAGACGCCGTCAAATTATTTCTAACCTTGCAACTACTGAGTGTGACGAAAGAACAGGATAACCATTTCAGTGCACGTGCCTTTCAAGATCTTTTAGTTGTCAGTCATGAAATCGTTAAAGCCTTTGTCCTCACTTCAGATATTAAGATCAGTCAAGCTGAGCAAGAAGTTTTAACACGCAAAATACAAACACAGCTCAAGCCCTTTTGGTATTCATCTAAGTACCAAAGTATTACCGTATATGACTACTTATATCACAACGAAACCTTTGAAAAATACGTCACCGACGCACTGAGTCAAATCACTAATCGATCACTGTATCAACGTTTGTTCCCTTTTGGACTACTAACCGATCAGATTAGCATTCTAGCAATGATTTTTTACAATTTTAGCTTGTCCCACGAAAAAATGCATAAATTACACATTTTAATGGTGACGTCACTTCCGATTTATAGTCAAAATCTTTTTGAAACATTAATCAAACGTAGTAGTTCTGCACCATGCGAATTATCAATTGTCTCACTTAATGATTTTGAAAACTCGTCAAATGAACCCAATCAGTTTGATTTGATTATTACGGAATCGACTGAAATTGCGACGAAACAACCTACTTTTCTGATAGACAGTGAGCTGTCGGATAGTGAGTTTGACCGACTAAAAATGGTAATATCACAAATTAACGTTACCAAGAAAGAGGAAAGCCTAACATGACGCCAAAATTAATTGCCTTGGATATGGACAATACATTACTCAAATCAGACCGTACGCTATCCCACCAAAATGCTACGATTTTGAAAAAATTACATGCTGATAACCATCATATTGTTTTAACAACCGGTCGCCCATTCCCAAACGTACAACCCTTCTTAACACAACTAGAGCTAAACAAAAATGATGACTATGTCATCTTGTTCAATGGTGGTGTGGTTAAAAATATTAATACAAATGAAACGCTTTTAAACAAACGTTTCACGCTTAGTGATATGTCTGAGATTTTCAATTTAATCCATAATCTTAATTTGCCCATTGATATTGTTTGTCCAGAAATTGTCTATTCTATTGCAGACTTTGGGCAGTCTAACTATGTTAACTTAATTGGTAAACTGCTGCATTATCAGCAAGTCAGTATCACTGATTTGCCAACAACGTTGACATTTAACAAATTTGTCGTCTGCGAAACAGAAGACAAATTGAACTATCTCGAAAATATTCTTAATCACACACCCGTGTTAACCAAGAATATTTCATTTACAAGATCTCGGCGAACACTGCTAGAATTTGTGCCTAGCAACGTCAGTAAAGGCGCTGCACTCAAAGTGTTACTAAAAAAATTGTCCCTAACTTCAAAAGATTTGATTGTTTTTGGGGATGAGGCTAACGATCTATCTATGTTTAAACTCGCCACTGTATCAGTAGCCATGGCTAACGCTATTCCACTAATTAAATCGGCAGCCACGGATATCACCAGTAGCAATGAGGAAAATGGTGTCGCAACATTTTTATCATCCTACTTCAACCTCTGAAACTATCACACAACGCATTCACAAAAAATCAAATGTATAAAATTGGTATACATTTGATTTTTTTATTCCGACGCTGTATAATTTTGTCTATTCCGAAAATGTAAGCGTTTTCAATAAAGGAGAATACTATCATCAAAACTAAATTATTCATTGATATGGACAACACT
>NZ_VJYC01000014.1:0-53211 GCF_030400235.1 Leuconostoc sp. UCMA20149 | reverse complement strand
TATAAGCCTAACATTTTGCAAAACCAATGTGAAGACATCGGCTTATTTCAGTAGTACTTTATTATCAATTGCATCATAAGAAAAAGAAGCTAAATGCATTGAAACACTTGACTTCTGGTAGAAAAAAGCCAGTGTTGAAGAAATTAGACCAAAACAATCTATAGCAGAGCTAAGATATCATGTGACAAATAGTGACTTGATGTTATACGCTGTTACCTCACTGAGTGGTCTCGGTGGCTTTTTGGCTTTGTTCACATTATGGACGCAAATTGACGATCTTTTACCAAAACATCTCAAAGCGACATTTACAAATTTTGTGAATCATCAATCCGTGATAGTATTGAGTTCTTTGATTGTAATTGGTCTATTGATAGGTATTGTCGTTGGATTTTTCAGGATTTATAATCAATATTTTGATTTTAAAGTTTTACATGAAGACAATCATCTTGTGATTTCGCGTGGTTTACTAGCACGTAAAAGTGTCCAACTTAAGTTTAGTAGAATTCAAGCTGTTCAATTGCGACAAACTTTGCTGAGAAGAATGGTTAAGTTGATGAATGCCAACGTTTTGCTTTCCGCAAGTCGAGATCAAGATGACAAGAAAACTATACTGATTCCAGTAGTTAGCAATCAAAAGGTAACAACTACGTTGCGAAAAGTTTTGGGAGTTGGGGACTTCGATATCAAGCAGTGGCAAACTAGCGCTATTAAGGCGGCTGCATGGTATCAGGTTAGATTTAGTTTATTGCGGATGGCAACTACGATTGTCGTTTTGAGTGGTATTTTGAGGATCTGGTTACCAAAATTTTGGGATTGGCATAATATATTGCTTGGTATTTTGATTACTTTGGTTGTGGCAGTGTTTTTAATTTTAAAAAACACGATGACAATAAAAGACCAAAAAATCGGATATCATGAGTCTGTTATTTACTTGCAGCGTAGTAATGGTCTAACGAAAGAGGGTTACTTTATCACGCGTGATAAAATACAAGGTGTTAATACTCATGGTATGTTTACCTTAACCACAAAAAAGGCAACACATCTCGACATCATTGTTCGTGATGATAATGGGGGACACATGATACATTTACGATATGTTCCTGAAGAAACAATACAAAATATTAATAAATGGCTGCTTTTATAACTAATAACGCATCTTTTTAAAATTTTGATTGTAATAATTTAATCTTAAGAAGATTTTTTGTTATTTTCTTGTTAATTTGGTAGAATAAATGATATATCAACTGGAGGATTTTTTATGACGGAGAATGAGCAACTCACTAGTTGGCAGAATCAGCTTGTAAAAATTATTAATGATTTAAATACACCACACACACTTGGTGGCATCACCAATGAGGCCAATCGCAAACATGATTCTTTTTTGGCGCGACGTGCATTAGATAATTTGATCATTTTGAGTGAAGAAATCAATATTGCACGTGAACAACAAAAGGATGTCAAGTAAAAACACTTGACACAGCTTAGAAGTAGTGGCATAATTATCTAGTAAAATAAATGTGTACAAACACAAAGATAATTGGAGGACTACCACATGGCAGTTAAAATTCGTTTGAAGCGTATGGGTGCAAAAAAGCGTCCGTTCTATCGTGTCGTTATTGCTGATTCACGTTCACCTCGTGACGGCCGTTTTATTGAAACAGTTGGTACTTATAACCCAATCGCACAACCTGCTGAAATCAAGTTGGATGAAGACAAGATTTTGTCATGGTTGGGCAATGGTGCACAACCATCTGACACAGTTCGCAACTTGTTGAGCAACGCAGGTATTTTGGCTAAGTATAATGACTCAAAGTCAGGTAAGAAGCCAGCTGCAAAGTCAGCAAAAAAAGCTGCTGCTAAGCCTGCTACTGACAAGCCTACAGAAAAGAATACAGTTGCTGAAATCAAAGCATATTTGGATGCACAAGGTACTGAATACGCATCTTCTGCAAAGAAGGCTGATTTGTTAGCACTTGTTTAATTCAAAAAGTTTAAAAATGTTGCCATTAATTTGGCACATTTTTTTTTGCCAAAAATAGGTTTTGATTTGCGACAATAGCGAAAAAAACTGGTGTTTCCAATCACAATTGCAGGTTATTTCTGTTAAAATAGCAGTAAATACTAAAAGGGGATAACAACGCATGGCATTTTTACAAGTTAATTATTATTCGCAGGTTTTGGGAATGGATCGACACATGAACGTGATTTTACCTGAATTATCTGATCACAATCCGAGTTGGACAGCTGATATGCTGCAAGACATACCAGTATTGTATTTGCTACATGGCATGTCTGGCGATCAAGATATTTGGCAGCGTCGTACATCGATTGAGCGATTAGTTCGTCAAACAATTGTGGCGGTTGTGATGCCGTCAACTGATTTGGCCTGGTATACTAACACAACATACGGTCTGAATTACTTTGATGCCTTGGCAGAAGAATTACCGAACAAAGTAGCCTCATTGTTCCCACAACTGTCAACCAAGCGCGAAAAAAACTTTGTCGCTGGTTTATCGATGGGTGGCTACGGTGCTTTCAAACTTGGATTAGGCACAACTCGGTTTAGCTATGCCGCTTCATTGTCAGGTGCGTTAGTAGGTAATCCGCAATTTGGTACAATACCAGATGAGACGCCGCATGATTATTGGACCGGTATTTTTGGCGATTTGGACAAATTTGTTGGTTCGGATAATGACTTGCTTGCGCTAGCCAAAAAAAATACGCATAAACCACAATTATACGCTTGGATTGGAGAACAGGATTATTTAAAGCCGACTAACGATGACTTCATTCCAAAGTTACGTGATTTAAACTATGATATCACTTTTGAAACTGCACCTGGTAAGCATGAATGGTATTATTGGGATAAAAAAATTGAGCGTGTCTTAGAATGGTTACCAATTAATTATGTCCCTGAAGAAAGGCTAAGTTAATGGCGCTCAATATTTTAATGGGGCGTGCTGAGCATGACATGCGTGGTGAAATGTTGGCCGATATTCAAAAACAGCTCCAGCAAAATGCTAGTTTAACCATATATTATATTGTGCCTAATCACGTTAAATTTGACAGCGAAGTTGATGTGCTTCAACGTTTTTCTGTCATCAATGGTTATAGTCAGGTGCAACGTTATTCGCAGAGTCGGCTGCAGGTATATTCGTTAACACGGCTGGCTTGGGCCCTCATGAAAAATAGACCAACGAAACAACCAGAAACGGTTTCAACGGCCGGATTATTTATGATGGTCACTGATATTTTGCGAGAGAAGGCAAGCCAATTGCCAGTTTTTGCGCGTCTACAAGCTAAAAGCGGTTTTGTGACAGCGTTGGTCTCACAATTAATTGAGCTACGTGTGAGTCGCGTATCACCTCAAGATTTGCTCGACATAGTGGCTAAATCAGCTGACAATATTTTTTTGCGACAAACTTTAAATGCTAAACTTCGTGATTTGGCAATTGTCGCTGAAGCATTTGAACAACAACTAGGACAACAAAGAATTACTGCACAAGAAACGTTGTTGCATTTTGTCGAGGAATTGAATGATTTTGAGCTGACAAATACGATGTTTTATTTAGACGGCTTCAATGGCTTTACTAGTGCGGAACAAGCTGTCGTAAATGCTTTAATTGCCCGCTATCCAGTGACAATAGCGCTATTAGGTGATACTTCAAAACTGGGTAAACAGCAAGCAGGGGATGTCTTTTTCAAGCCTATGACAACTGCCCAACAGTTGATTTCATGGGCATCAAACAATCAACAATCAGTAAAGACGCGTAGTGCTAGTATTTTACGAAATCTCTCTTCTGCTAATGAGCAAGTCTTATCCGCATGGGAGAAATTAGGGGAATATCGTTCATTTCAAGCAACTGATAATAATATAACCGCACTCCAAGCATTTGCAGCTGAAACGCCGATTGTGGAAATTCAGGAGGTAGCCAGACGCATCAGGCGTGCTTTACAACAGGATCCGTCACTGCATTTAAGAGATATTTTGATTTTGGCTCGCGATTTGGGACCTTATCAACCACATATTTCGGCTGTGATGGCCGCATTTGAGCTGCCTTTTTTTCTGGACACTGATATCACAATGATGAATCATCCGTTGGTCGAACTGATTCTGACACTTTTATCGCCACAAAAATTTAATTATCAAAATGTGTTAGCAATATTAAAAACGGGTTTGTTGCGACCAACTGTCGACGGAAAATTGGTTGATAGTGATGAATTTTTCGACATTGTGGGCTATTTGGATAATTATTTATATGCTTATCGACCTTATGAGTCCACTTGGCATCAGTTTGATCGACCTTTTCAACTATTCCAAGTGACTCGTGATAATGATGAAACAGAAATTTCACAAGATCAAAAAATTAATCAACGGCTTGAGTTTTTGCGTCGCTTTGTGGTTAAATCATTTGATCAGTTAGATGATGGTTTTAAAAAAGCAACAACTTTCCGTCAAGCAGCCACTGTGTTGATTGAATGGCTACAAAAAAAACATGTTGTTGAAGCCTTGATTAAGCAACGCGATAATTTAATGGCGCAAGGGGATTTAGTGCACGCCCAACAACACGATGAAGTTTGGCAGATGTTCAGCCAGACATTAGATGATATGGTTAGTTTCAAAGGCGATGATGATTTTGTTTTGACAGACATGGTTGATATTTTGATTGCTGGCTTTTCCGGTGCTAAATTTTCAGGCATTCCAAACAGTCTAGATCAATTAACCATATCTGAAGCTGGGATTGTGCAAAGTACGAGCTATCGGGCATTATTTTTTATTGGCGGTACGCGCCAAAACTTACCGGCACAAACTAAAACAACAGCTTTAATTAATGATGCCGAGCGAACAATGGTTATGCCAGACTTACAGTCAGGTGACCAGCCACGATACCTGCAAAATACAGCGCAGCAGCAGATGGCAGAAGAAAATTTGTTATTTTATGGTAGTCTGATGTCAGCGACTGACCATATCACGTTATCTTACCCAATCTTGGATAGCAGTGGACAAATAGCAGAAATGTCGCCATTTTTCAAACGTTTGGTTGATGCCTTCAGTGTTGACGTGACAACCGTCAGCGGGCAGCCAGCTTCTAGTTCAGCCTTAATTAAACACTATATTGGAACACCTCAAACAACATTATCTGAATTAGTGAAAATTTTACCGGTTGCTAGGCAAACCTCTGCGTTTAAAGCAGTGAAATCATTGCTTGAAACAACGGTAAAATCACGACTTAATCGTGTTTTTTCTGCACCAAATTATCAAAATAAGCCGGTCCAATTGCGCCCAGAATTTGTGGCAGCACTGTTTGGTGACCAGTTAAATGTCTCGATTTCTCAATTAGAAAGTTACTACCATAATCCGTATGCCTACTTTTTGCAGTATGGGCTGCGTTTAAAAGAGCGCACAACAAACACCCTAGATGTCGCGCAAACAGGCACACTGTATCATGCTATTGTTGAAAAGGTGTTAGCGCACCTCATTCAAAATAATTTAAGTTTGCGTGACTTGACTAGCGATGATATCAAACATTTGGTTTCCGAACAAATGGCTGAATTAGTAACATTGCCAGTTTTTGAGATGCTTACCGAAGATGGTAAAATGCGTGCTACCAGTGAGTATTTGACACGTGTTAGTGACATTTTATTATTGAATTTGCAAGCAGCGGCACGTGAAAACACGAGTCGGCCATTAGCGGTCGAACAATTATTTGGTTTTCCAAAAGCTTCATTGCCAGCCTTACAGTTACCAAAAATACATGTCCGTGGTAAGTTGGATCGTTTAGATTTGCAAGACAATGCGGGTGAATTTGGGACCATTATTGACTATAAATCAAATGGCAAACTATTTAGCTGGGCACAAGCTTATGATGGTTTACAAATGCAGTTACTGACTTATTGGGATGCTGCGCAACAGAGTGCTAGTCAACTCGGTTTTGATAAAGTGGGTGGGGCGTTTTTTGCAAAAATTGTACCTGATAAGACCTCATTAACGCGTAGTATGGACATTGATGCACTATTAGCAGGTAAAATCTTACCAGAAAACTTCAAATACCGCGGACTATTCATTTCTGATTCAGCTTATGTTGATGCACTTGCTGACATTGAACCATCAGAAAAGTCGCCCCATTATCCATTGGCGCGTCTCAAAAATGGTGATTTAGGAAAATCAGGTGTTGACGCTGTATCAGCTGAAGAATTTGAAACGCTCTTAAAACGGAATCGACAAAACATTGTGACAGCGGGACAACAAATATTAGCTGGTCACTTCCCGCTTTCACCAGTTGAAGGTGGGTTGACCTATTCCCCATACCTTGATATCATGCGTTTTGATCGCGCGCTTGGCGATCGCTATCGTGAGCAAACCACGGGTGATAAGAATCGTATTTTAGAATTATTGAAAGATGAGGGTGAATAATGGCGACCACATTTACAGCTAATCAACAACGCGCTATTGATGAAACAGACCATAATATTCTGGTTGCTGCCTCAGCCGGTTCTGGTAAAACAACAGTTTTAATTGAACGTATTATTCAAAAAATTTTGGCGGGGACGAGCGTTGACAATTTTTTAATTGTGACATTTACTAACGCCGCTGCTCATGAAATGCGACAAAGACTAGAGATAGCCATTGAGAAGCGTTTGCAGACGGCAACTGGGAAACAAAAACGATTTTTACAAGAGCAATTGTTGTTGTTGCCCGCAGCTAACATTTCCACTATTGATGCGTATGCTTTACGACTCATTGAAATGTACTATCACGTGATAGGCTTAGATCCACAATTCCGTCTTTTATCTGACACAGCTGAGCGTGAGCTGATGCGTCAAGATGTTTTAATTGAAGTGTTTGCTGAATTTTATGCGGAAGAAAATGACAACCATCAAGACTTTTTAGCCTTGGTCAATAATTTTGGTAATCCCAATCATGATGATGCGTTGCAAAATATTGTCCTAAAATTAGCTGATTTTGCGGAAGCACGAGCTGATGGCACGCAATGGTTAGAAAACTTACGGAATCCATACCGCGTTAGTGGCGAGCCATTGGTTAAAACTGATTTATTCACCAAACACATCAAACCGTTTTTGAAGGCGAACATTGCTGACTTAACGGAAAAAGTGCAACAGATTCAGCTCGGTGTTGATGGTGTTGACGAATTACAAAAAACACAAGATGCCTTTGAAGAAATAGCGACGTACCTATCGTCAATTGTTCAGCAGATTGAAACGGGTTCATGGGACGCATTGCAATCTGCTATTTTAGCTGTACCAGCTGCTAAAATGAACACACAAACAAAAGCGATTAAAGAAGATCCAGATCTGTCAGCTTTGGTGGCTGCTGCGCGACAAGTACGCGCGCAAGTCATTGGATCAAAATCACAATTAAAGCCTTGGCTGGAAGACTACTTCATATTAAACGAGTCGGCATGGTTACGAGTTCAAGGGTTGGCATTTCAATTAATTGACACGTTAGTTATTGTGACGGAGTCTTTCCGGAAGTCCTTTGAGCAAGCAAAACGAGACGCAAAGTTACTCGATTTTCCAGATTTGGGGACGTTAGCCTTACAAATTTTATCTGATGACGTTACCAAACAAACCATACAAGGCCAATTCCAAGAAATTTTAGTTGATGAGTATCAAGATATTAACCAGCTCCAAGAAACTTTACTAACCAGTGTTTCCAACGGACACAATATGTACATGGTTGGCGATGTGAAGCAAAGTATTTATGGCTTTCGTCAAGCAGAACCATCATTATTTACTGCCAAGTACAAAAAATTTGCACAATCAGGAAATAATGATAGCCGAATAGATTTGGCTGACAATTTTCGTTCACAAAACAATGTTACGCGTGTGACGAATTTAATTTTCACTCAACTGATGGATGAAACATTGGGCGATATTGCTTACGTTGGGGATGCTAAATTAGTGCCCAAAGCTTCATACCCAGAGGAAGTCGCACCTGTCTTTCATCTTGATATCATAACCCAAGATAATGCTGACGAAACGAGTGAAGAAGATACATTTGAAAAACGTCAGGCACAATATGCCTTACTGGCTAACAAAATATTAGAGTTGCGCGGCACAACTATATATGACCGCAAAGCTGAGCCAGCGGGAATGCGACCGGTTGCCTATGGCGATATTGCAATTTTAACACGTTCTAAAACTGGCTATATTGATTTGGTTGCGACATTGCGACAAGCAGGTATTCCCGTCCAAGTGGATGGTGTTGGCAATTATTTTCAGGCTATGGAAATATACTTGATGTTGGATATATTACGTGTCATTGATAATCCACATCAAGATATTCCGTTAGTGGCAATCTTGCGTTCGCCCATGTTTGGATTTAATGAGAATGATTTGGCGGCCATTCGGACGGCGGATCAGAAACATGATTTTTGGACAGCATTTAATCGCTATGCCAAATCAAATGAACAAGCTGAAAACGTGATTGCAATGATTAACAAATGGCATGATATTGCGATTCAAAATGACCTCGTGACGCTTATTTGGAGCATTTATGACGAGACAGCTTGGTTGGATTATGTTGGTGGTATGGCAGGTGGTTCCCAGCGCCAAGCTAATCTACACGCTTTGTACACGTATGCGCAAAGCTACCAAAATAACACACATGCTGGGTTATTTCGATTTATTCGTTACATTGAACAATTGCAAAGTTCTGATGGCGACTTGGGTGAGGCACCACAAGAAGCTGACGCACAAGCGGTTCGTTTGATGACGATTCACGCGTCAAAAGGATTAGAATTTCCGATTGTCATGCTACCGGAAGCTGATAAAGCTTTTAATACCAAAGACCTGAATGGGGGACTATTAATTCAAAAAAATGCGGGTGTTGGTCTGGAA
Organism: Leuconostoc sp. UCMA20149; assembly: GCF_030400235.1. NCBI lineage: Bacteria > Bacillati > Bacillota > Bacilli > Lactobacillales > Lactobacillaceae > Leuconostoc > Leuconostoc sp. UCMA20149. Next base: position 44,349 of record NZ_VJYC01000014.1, on the reverse strand, counting down.
TATTTGCAACCTGACGCATTGGTTACGATGCCGACCTTGCAGAAATTAGTTGTTAAACAAGCCTTAAAACGGCAAAGCTGGTCCGAAGAAATGCGTTTACTGTATGTTGCATTAACTCGCGCTGAGCAACAACTTTATATTGTTGGAACCGTCAAAATTAAAGGCGAAGAGGGCAACGAAGCAATTAAAGCATTATGGCAATCAGCGAAGCAAACTAGCGGTCAATTTTTGTCAGAAAACTTGCGATTACAAGCAAATTCATATTTACAATGGTTACTGATTAGTTTTGCACGAACTGAGAATCAAGTATTGAACGCGTGGTTAGGCGACGATAGTCTACCGCGTTTGATGGGAAATGAAACACCAACCAACGCAAAAACATCAATTGTAATCACACCGCAAACAGATATTGTTGCACCAAATATAGTATCAGAAAGCTTGCCTAATGAAGCTGAGCAACAAGATGATTATACGGCTGAAGACTATAATCAAGCTAAAGCACTACTATCGTACCGATATCCCAATATGTCAGCAGCAAAAACGGCAGCTTATCAATCTGTTAGTGAGATTAAGCGTTTATTTGAAGATCCCGATCGTTTGAATATGAGCACGCTGATACTTGATGAGCAGGGTAATACACAAGCTGCTAATGCCTACGTGTCAGAGACTTTGCCATTACCTACTTTTTTGAGTGATGGTCAGCAAAAACCATCAAGCAGCGCTATTGGTACAGCGACACACTTGCTGTTGCAATTGATTGATATAACGCAACCTGTTGATGCTAAAAGTGTTGATAATTTATTAACAAAATTAGTGGCTAGTGAGCAAATTTTGCCTAGCGTGGCAGCATTGATACAAGTTGATGACATTTTACGTTTTGTACACACACCATTTGCTCAAGAAATTGCAGCACATCAGCGTACATTACAACGAGAAGCTACATTTGCCATGATTGTACCAGCTAATCAAATCTATCAAGAAGTCAATGACGATGCGCCTGTACTCATACACGGTATAATTGACGGTTATTTTGTCGATGAATCAACCAAAAGCGTGACACTATTTGACTACAAAACAGATTTTGTGCAACCAGCACGTCTAGCAGAAGGCTTAGCACAACTAGAGCAGCGGTATAAAGGACAACTAAATTTATATCAAGAAGCACTACGACAAGAATATCCAGAATACAAAATAAACCCACCTAAACTGATTGCTTTGAGCGTGGGTGAGGTGGTAGATGTGGGGAATCGTAATTAACAAAACTTTATTTATCTCAAAAATATGATATTATTGAATGTGAAAAAAATATCGTAATTAATAAAAAAATACGATATTTTTTGTTTTATTTGAAATATTATGTAATAATATCATTTATAAGTGGGTGAATATCATGAGTAAGTACAATAATAGACATGGTGCATTAAGGAAAGGTAACGGCGTATTATATGCTATTATCTTTTTATTATCAGGTTTATTGATAGTATCATTTTTTATTATCACTGGCAAAACCAGTAATAATCACACTTTATCAAAATCAAGCGTGATAAAAACAGATAAAAAAGATAGTTTATCAAGTAGTGATAAATCAAGTTCAGCGGCAACATCTAGCAGTATTGAAAGTCAAAGTGAATCAGATTCAGAAACAGAAAATAATCAAGGAATGGGCGGAGCTTATGTTACTGATGATAAAGACTATCCTTACAAAATCAGAGATGAAATTTTAACGGGATCTAAAACGTTTAATTTAGTTACTGAAAATGGAAATAACAAGGCGCCGCAAAGAATTATCATAGATTTTGATAATAATAATGTTCAATTTCAATATTCAACATCAAGTGGTAATATTGGTCCAACTGGCCTAGCTAGTACAAAATTTGATATAAAAGAAATACCAACATACAACGCTAAAGTTTTTGAAAAAGATAGTGAAAATATTGAAAATAATAAAGTCAATACTGTTATTTCATTTAAAAATACGGAAAAAATGGGATTAGAAAGTGGTCAATATCTATATCTATTTATTCAATATAATGGAATTGGACAACTAAGTGCAGCATTACCAAAATTTGATAGTCAAGGTAAAGAAATTAGTGAACATAATGGAATGAACAGGTATTCGATAGATGAATGATGAAAAAATAATTAATCAGGTGTTACTCATAATTTTTCCAGGTGAATGAATTTTTTAGATTCAAATAATAATGAGTAACAAAAATCAGATTTTAATTATGGAATAATTGTATATAAAGCACAAATTGGAATAGGATTATTACGATAAACTAATGCGCGAAGTTCTAAAATTCTTTACAAAATGTAAAAAAACTGGATAGGGACTATACTGCTCAGTGAAGTTAAAGGACCAATTGAAAATAATCAACCATGGGGTAGCTAGTAATTTTTAAACTGATTATTATAAGAAAATGAGCAAATTCAACTAGATACAACCGTTCCGTAAATGAAATAAGTGGTAGACTATATTAAAAATTCCGGTACAACAGATGGTGCAGCACTGTCATCTGCTGTTGATAATTAGTATGTACGGCTGTTTTGAATAATGTCAGTCGTTGTTTTTCGTCACTTCAAAAATTAGAAATTGATATTATAATAACTTCCAGAGTATATATCCAACGAGATATAATCGTTTCAGATTATATGTTCCAATAATTTTACCTTGTTTCACACACCATTAAAAACCCGCAATCATTTCAAATAGCAATCAAGTTTCAGTGGCAAAAATCACCCCAAAAAATTTTTTATTTGAATCCTAAAAAAGGGATTGAAATGAGATATCTATTACAGAAATTTAATGATATTATAAATGGTAACTAAACAGCAGTTTAGCAATTAATACTATCGCAGAATGGAGAACTATTATGCCTGCATTCATAGTTGCTATATTTTTAACAATTGTTATTGTCATTCTAATTCCAGATATACTTATTATTGAAGTTGCTGGTGGTTTTTTGTTGGTCTTAGGCATTGTTTATCTGCTATGGAAAGTCTTCGGTACTGATTTTAATGAAACAGAATCTGGTATATGCCATTCACGAATACGTAAATTATTAAGCCAACTCACATCGCTTAAAGTTGAAAAAAATAAGTAAAACTATTTTGGCAAACAAGGTTAACTTTTAATGCAAGATAATTGTTGAATCATTATCATCATGATAAACTAAACGTATGATTAAGTATGAGACAATTGATTTTTTGGGCGGTCATTTAACCGCTTTTGAGCGTGATGGACATTTAGTTTTTATCAGTTTGGCCAACGATGGGGTAGCTGAGTTTCTGTCTGAATATCAAGGATATGAGTTAGAACCAGATACACTGCCGGTTGCGCAATTGTTCCATCAATACGAAAATGGTTTGTCAGTTGACTGGACGCGTGTGCCAATTGATTTTCCTTCGGGTACTGAATTTCAAAAATCAGTCTGGCGAACGCTTAATCAGTTCAAAGGCACATTGACTTATAGTCAATTAGCAGAAAAAGTGGGTCGTCCTAAGGCGATTCGCGCTGTCGCAAGCGCTGTTGGTAAAAATCCATTGCCAATTATTAATGCTTGTCACCGTATTTTGCCTAAAAGTGGTGGCGTTGGTAAATTTCGATATGGTACTTTAGTCAAAACGCAACTATTAACCCTAGAAGGCATTAAAATTGATTAACTTGGAGTATAGGTTGTTACTTAAAAACCTGATACAATAGAGTCATGACTAATACAGATAATTTTTTTAAAGTGGGCACAATTGTTAACACGCATGGTATCCGTGGCGAAGTCAAAATTATGGCTATCACCGATTTTGCAGAAGAACGTTTCCAAAAAGGAGCGTCTCTTTTTATTGATACCAAACAAGGTCGCGTACCGGTAACAGTTAAATCCTCACGTTTACACAAAAATGCTTGGTTGGTACTCTTCGACGGTGTCAGCAATATTAACGAGATTGAAAAATACAAAGGCGATGATGTTTACGTAGAAGGCAATTCACGTCCAGAACTCGGCGATGATGAATATTATTATGATGAAATCATTGATAGTGAGGTTGTTGACTTATCAGGCAATCATATCGGTATTGTTAAAGAGATTATGACCACTGGTGCTAATGATGTTTGGATTGTTAAACGTGAAGGTCAATCTGATGCACTCATTCCGCTGATTGATGATGTTGTAAAGGAAATAAACGTCAACGACAAATTGATTACCATTGATGTTTTAGAAGGGTTGTTAGATTAATGCGAATTGATGTTTTAAGCCTTTTTCCAGATATGTTTGCGCCGATGCGACAATCAATTATTGGAAAAGCGATTGACAAACAGGCACTTGATTTTAATGTGACTGATTTTCGTGATTTTACGGACAACAAGCATAATAATGTTGATGACTATCCATTCGGCGGTGGTGCGGGCATGTTATTGATGCCACAACCAATTTTTGATGCGATGGCCGATGTTGAAAAAAAGGCCGGTGATGAGGGACATGTCATTTTATTGGACCCTGCCGGACGACAGTTTAATCATTCTGTTGCACAAGAACTGGCGCAATATGACCATTTGACATTTATTGCGGGCCATTATGAGGGTTATGATGATCGTATTCGCGAGTTAGTAGATGATGAAATCTCACTTGGGGATTATGTTTTAACTGGTGGTGAACTGGGCGCGATGGTTATTATTGATGCCACAGTGCGCTTCTTACCGGAAATTCTTGGCAACGCTTCAAGTGCTGATGACGATTCATTTCAGAATGGCCTGCTTGAATTTCCGCAATACACTAGACCAGCAGACTTTAGAGGACGACAAGTACCAGAAGTTTTGACTAATGGCAATCATGCTAAAATTGCAGAGTGGCGTTTGAAAGAATCATTGCGACGGACCTACTTGCGACGACCGGATTTGCTCGAAAATCGTCAATTAACCGCACAAGAACGTGATTTACTCGATGACATTAAAACTGAAGAAATGACGGAAGGCTAAGAAAAATCTTAGCTTTTTATTTTACTTATAGATGAGAAAATATGGTACGGTACTAATAAGTAAAGTGGAGGAAGTGTATCACAATCGTTTCCGATTGGATGATATGCGACAATAAATCATGAAAATTGCAATTGCGGGTTTTGGCGCATTAGGTGCGCGAGTTGGTGTAATGTTGCAACGTGCTGGTCACGATGTAATTGGTATTGATGGTTGGGCAGCGCACATTGCGGCAATCAATACCAAGGGATTGACTGTGACAGAGGATGACGGGTCATCTAAAAAATATTTTATTCCAGTCATGACACCCAAAGAAGTTACTGGTGAATTTGATTTGGTGATTTTATTGACGAAAACACCACAATTGGATCGTATGTTAACTGATATTCAACCGCTTATCACAAAACAAACGCAGTTATTAGTCTTGTCAAATGGACTGGGTAATGTTGAAGTAATGGCAAAGCATGTGTCATCACAACAAATTATCGCTGGGGTAACTCTGTGGACATCTGATTTGGTCCAACCTGGTGAAATTCATGTGACAGGCACAGGCTCAATTAAATTACAAGCGATTGATCACGCAGATATTACCGCTGTTGTCACTGCTTTGAATGAAGCAGGGCTTAATGCTGAAGTATCCGATAATGTTGTAGAAGCTATTTGGCACAAAGCGGGCATTAATTCTGTCCTCAACCCATTGACAGTCTTACTTGATGCCAACATTGCGGAGTTCGGCACAGCAGGGAATGGCATGGATCTTGCATTGAACATTTTAGATGAGATTAAGCAAGTTGGCGACGCGGCTGGCGTTAATGTTGATGTAAATAGTATTTTAAGCGACTTGTCGAATTTGCTAAAACCAGAAAACGCAGGTAATCACTACCCATCAATGTACCAAGATATTCAAGCTGGTAAGCGAACTGAAATCGATTTTTTGAATGGTTATTTTGCTAAATTGGGACGTGAAAATCATATCGCCACACCTTTTAATGCACTTGTAACACGATTGATTCATGCAAAAGAAGATATTGAACGTGTTAAATTGGCCAAGCAACAAGAAACCTTTGAAATTTGATGAGAATTAAAGTAAAATTAGAATCAAATCATTTTACTTTTAATTTGTAAGGAGAAAATAATGGCAATTGAAACAGCAGTATTTGCAGGCGGTTGCTTTTGGTGCATGGTGCAACCTTTTGATTCGTTACCGGGAATTGAAAAGGTACGTTCTGGCTACACAGGCGGACACACGGTTAATCCAACTTATGAGGAAGTATCATCACACACCACTGGTCATACAGAAGCAGTTAAAATTTGGTTTGATCCCGAAAAAATAACTTATGCAGAATTAGTTGAAATCTATTGGGAACAAACAGATCCAACTGACGCAATGGGGCAATTTCAAGATCGTGGTGATAACTATCGACCTGTTATCTTTGTTGCTGACGAAAAACAGCGTCAAATTGCCGAAAAATCTAAAGTTAATTTAGCTGCGTCTGGTCGATTTACCGATCCAATTGTCACAACGATTGAAAATGTTAAACCATTTTATGAAGCTGAAGAGTATCACCAAGAATTTTACAAGAAAGATCCTACTCGAGAAGCGCTTGAGATGGAGCAACGATTAGCTTTCAAACTAGCCAATTGGCAACAAGAGTAACAGATTTTTAGGATACTGAAAATCGCTGAAAATGAGCGGAGACGCTTTTTTTTTGTTATAATTGATTTCGTTATGAACGTTAAAAGGAAAGCACGCCGTAGGTAAAAAAACATGCAACTTGAATTTCTTGGGACTGGATCTGGCCAGCCATCTAAATTTAGAAATGTGACTAGTATTGCTTTACGGCTACTGGATGAACGAAACGCTGTTTGGCTATTTGATGTTGGGGAAGCCACACAGCACCAAATTTTAAAAACAACAATTCGACCACGTAAAGTCGAAAAAATTTTCATATCTCATCTACACGGTGATCATATTTTTGGGCTACCTGGTTTTTTGAGCTCACGCTCGTTTCAAGGTGCTGATAAAAATGAACCGTTAACGATCTATGGTCCTAAAGGCATTAAAGATTTTGTACAGACTGCTTTGCGTGTTTCTGAAACTCGTCTGTCTTATCCTATTAATTATGTAGCTTTGCAGGAAGGGGTTATTTTTGATGATCCAACCTTCCAAGTGATTGCCGCACCGATGCGTCACCGCATTGAAACTTGGGGATTCCGCGTTGTTGAAAAAGATCATCCAGGGGAACTCTTGGTTGACAAGTTACGTGCTGAAAATATACCATCTGGACCTTTATATGGTCGGTTAAAGGCAGGTAAAACAGTGACATTGCCTGACGGTCGTACGATAAACGGACTGGATTACATCGGGGAAACACAAAAAGGACGTGTTGTGACATTGATACTAGACACGCGGCCCAATGATAATATCGCTTTATTGGCGCATCATGCGGATGTATTAGTGCATGAAAGTACTTATGGTGCAAGTGATGAAGAATCAAAGATGGCGAGGGCACACGCCCATTCAACTAGCATTAATGCGGCCAATGTAGCCAGAAAAGCCCAAGTTGGCAAGCTAGTGTTGACACATTTGTCAGCACGTTATGTTGGTCCGTTGGTCAAAAATCTCATTCAAGACGTGCGAAAAGTATTTCCAAACACATACGTTGCGCGAGATTTGGATGTAATCGAAATTCCATTTAAGAAAGAAATTCATGAGTCAAAGTAACTGGCATATGTTGCCAAAACCAAATGATAAAGTTGTTAAACAACTGGTGTCACAATTAAATATTAGCCAACTTTCCGCAATGATTGTTGCCCAAAAAGGCTATGATTCGCCTGAGGCTGCTTTTCAGTATTTAAAACCTAGTATGTCTACGCTCCACGATCCGATGGCGCTCCATGATATGGCGGCCACTATTGAGCGTTTGCAAGAAGCAGCGTTTGGCGGTGAAAAAATTGTTGTGTATGGCGATTATGATATGGACGGTGTCACCAGTACAGCCATTATGGTTGAGGCATTAGAAGTTTTGGGCGCTGATGTGACTGCCTATATTCCAAATCGTTTTTCTGATGGATATGGGCCTAATGTTGCGGCCTATCAAAAATTAATTGCAGATGGTGCACAACTAATCGTGACAGTTGATAATGGCGTTAGTGGTAATGAAGCGGTTGAATATGCAATGGCGCAAGGTATTGATGTGATTATTACCGACCATCATGAATTACCTGCAACACTACCAAAAGCTTTTGCAATTGTACATCCAAGACATCCGGAAGGAAACTATCCATTTGGTGACTTGTCAGGAGCAGGTGTGGCTTTTAAAGTGGCGCAGGCTTTACTCAGCGATGGCCAAACTGCCACTGATATTTCTGAGTTACCCACAGAGCTCTTGGATTTAGTGGCATTAGGCGAATTAGCAGATATGGTGTCGCTAACCGACGAAAATCGTGTTCTTGTGGCACTTGGTTTACAACAAATCAATCAAGCGCCGCGTCCAGGCTTGAGTGCCATTTTAAAGAACGCTGGTCAAAAAGATAATGAACCAGTCATTTCAGAAACAGTCGGCTTCAAAATTGCACCACGCATTAATGCGGTAGGACGATTGGGGGATGCTGATTTATCACTAAAACTGTTGATGTCTCAAGATCCAGAAGAAGCTGCCACCTTAGCTTCTGAGGTTGAAGCATTGAATGCTCAGCGCCAAGAAATTGTTGAGGAAGTTTTGGGTGCAGCAAAACAAGTTGCTTTGTCAGAAAAATATCAGCAAGATAAAGTAGTTATTGTAGCTGGGGATAGTTGGCATCAGGGTATTTTAGGAATTGTTGCTAGTCGATTAGTTGATATACTTCACAAACCTGTGATTGTTTTGAGTTTAGTTGACGGTATCTATAAAGGGTCGGGTCGAACGTTTGGTGATTTTGATTTGTATCAGTTGATGAATGATTATCGTCATTTATATGCAACGTTTGGTGGTCACAAAAGCGCTTTGGGTTTGGCAATAACCCCAGATAACCTCAAAAAGCTAATTGAACAAATACGTTCACAAAATGATCAGATTATTGTGAAACCCGAGCCAATAGATGTCAATTTGGTTTTGCCACCTGAAGCGATGACTACTGAAATTTATCATGATTTGCAAATGATGGAACCATTTGGAACAGATAATCCGCAGCCTGTCTTTGCTTTAAAGTCACCGAGTGTCGTCAGTGCTGTAACAATGGGCAATGCTAAACAGCATATCAAGTTAAAATTGCAAAATAATGTTGAGGTGCTCGGCTTTAATCATCCCGACTGGTTGCCAGTAGTTGCACAGCCTAATGGGCATGCCATGGTTGGTACGTTAGGTTTGAATTATTTTCGAGGCAAAAAAACATTACAATTATTATTACTTGATGTTGATTTACCGGTTCAAAAAGATGATAATGAAGAGCATAAAAGGTTTTTTGCGACTTTATATAAATTTATATATCACAATCAAACCTTGAATTTTGCGGAAAATTTGGATAAAATTGCCAAGCAATTCAATATTAGCAAAAAGGACCTTAATATTATGGTGCAAGTGTTTATCGAGTTAGATTTTGTGACAGTACATGACGGTTTTGTCAAAATCAACCCAAATGCCGCACAAAAATCATTAACAACTTCCACAACCTACCAAAAATATTTAGCTGGTCGATAATTTAGAAAGTATGAGCTTTGGCTCAGAGAAAAAGAATGACAGTAGATTTACATGATTACGTTGCAACAGTAGAAAACTTTCCTGAACCGGGTGTCAATTTTCGTGATATTTCACCATTGATGGGAGATGGCGTTGCTTACAAACAGGCGGTTGACGCGATAGCAGATTTTGCCAAGCAATTGAATGTTGCTTTAATTGCAGGACCTGAATCACGTGGCTTTATTGTCGGGTCACCATTAGCCTACACTTTGGGCATTGGTTTTGTCCCAGCACGTAAAGGTGGCAAACTTCCGCGTAAAGCCGTCAGTGCATCCTATACACTTGAGTATGGTGGCGTTAACGAACTTGAAATTCATGAGGATGCCATCAAACCAGGTCAGCGTGTCCTAATTGTTGATGACTTACTAGCTACTGGCGGCACAATTAATGCGACACGAGAAATCATTGAAAAACTAGGTGGTATAGTTGCCGGCGTTGCTTTCATTATTGAGTTGGAAGATTTACATGGTCGTGAAAAGATCATGGAAGCCGGCGAAGTACCATTTTTAGCGTTGATGGAGTATTAAAAGTGTCAAAAATTGGATAGTGGCAGAGCTTGACACCTTCTCATTTATCCTTTAATCTTAATGCTATGGAAAAAAAACAAATCACGAATTGGTTTATTCGCTTTATTAAAGGTGTTTTTATTGCCTTAGGTTTTATTTTGCCAGGCGTTTCTGGTGGTGTTTTGGCTGCTATATTAGGACTTTACGAGCGCATGCTCAGTTTTATGGCTCATATTCGTCAAAATTTCAAACGAGATTTTGCGTTTTTTTTGCCGGTCGGTTTGGGCGGAATTGCTGGTATTATTTTACTCAGCCGACCGCTTGAGTTTTTGTTGGTCTCCTATAAAGCAATAGTGCTTTGGGGATTTGCTGGTGCAATTGTTGGGACATTGCCTGCGCTATTCAAAGAAAGTGCAAAAAAAGGGCGCAGCTATCGTGATTGGATCATGTTTGGTGTAACAGCAGTTGTGGGCGGGTTATTTTTGTATAATATGACTGCCATTTTTGGACAAATGCCAATTAATTTCTTTTCTTGGTTGTTGGCAGGGGCACTCATTGCACTAGGTGTGATAGTACCTGGTTTAAGTCCATCGAATTTTTTGTTATATCTTGGCCTGTTTGATCCAATGTTAGCTGGCTTCAAACGCGCGGACATGGGTGTTTTCATACCAATTGCTGTAGGAGCGATGGTGACTTTAATTTCCTTTTCTAAAGTCATGAGTTACTTGTTGCAGCACTTTTATTCTCTTGTTTATCACTTTATTTTGGCGATTGTTGTTGTTTCAACATTCTTGATTGTCATACCGCCAGTTGCCGATTATAGTGGTTTCAACATGACCAGTGTCTTAATTAGTGCGATCCTGTTTGTTTTGGGTATCGTAGTAGGGTACTGGATGAGTGGCTTAGAAAAAAAATACAAATAAAAAACGATTACGTATAATTCTTACGTAATCGTTTTTTATTTGACTAACCAAACAGCGTCTTTAATCGTATCAAAGGGTTGATGGTTCTGATTGAGAATTTCTGGTTGCGACAAAATCGCATTTTGCCAAAATTCAGGAGAATTTGTAACGCCATTTTGTTCACCGATGACAATAAAATCCCCTGTAAATCCTTGGTTACGCAAGGTGTTTAAAATTTGCCAATCAATGTTTTGAGTGTCAGGGGCCCAACTTAAAATTAAAACATCAAAGGATCTCCGCTTGACACTTTCTAGTGCATCTTCTTGTTCAACATGAGTCCATGGTTTAGGCGTCAAAATATCTTGACCACGCCAATCAAAATTGTCTGTGCTGGTTACTTCATCTTGTAGTTGTCGGAGTCCAGCAGAAATCAAAGCATTGCCAGCCATAATTTCTAATACTGAACGACCATTGATAAAATGATGTAAATCAACTAACCATCGCTGATTAGGAATATGCCAAATACCAAATGTTTGAATGATTTCTTGTCGAAACATAGCTAAATCATCATCAAGCGGCATTAACGCAAAATTGCTAAAAATTTCTTTTTCTGAAAAGGATAGTAGGGGTAAGTTATTTTTTGGTAATTGTTGGAGCTTCAAGCTGACAATGGCTTTTTTAGCTGACTGAATTTTAAAAAGAACATCAGATGCTGTTGCAAACTTTTCTTCCCATTGATTGAGTTGTTCAAGATAGGGTATCATCATCTTCAGTCACGTCGCGTCGATTTTTAAAGCTTGCACCGTGTTTGTCAATGTGAACATTATAATGTTTGCCATGATGTTCAAAGTCAAAATCATTGTTTTTAATATCACGTCTAAAACGCCACATTGTCAGCATAGCGATGATACCACCAATAGCTGCAACAATTAGGGCAAATAACAACGCGATACCAATAATACTTAAAACAACTGGCACAGCAACACCAATAACAACAAGTAAAATAGGGATGAGAATGAGTAGCATAACAATGATGGTGACAATAGCACCAATGAATTGAAATAATTTTTTCATAGATAAACCCTCCAATCATTCAATTATACTACACTTTTATTAGAATTTAGAAAAAGTATTGACATGTAAATATTAGTAGTGTACATTAATATTCATAAAGTAATAGCGCATTCGTCGCTCAAATTTAAGGAGTCGTATCATGACAAAGCACATGACCATCAAATTCAATAACGCCCTCCTCCTCAACCTCCAACTCATTTGAGTCTAGTAGGTTGTTATTTGAGCAACAGCAGCTACTAGACTATCGTCATTGATAAGTTTGGTAGCTGGTTAGGTAGGAATGTCCTAACGAGCAATCGTTGGGGCATTTTTATTTTTCTCAACGATTGTGGGCTCACATTGGAGAACACACATTTAAGGAGAAAGAATTATGGCACAAAATGCAATTACAGCAGAACAGGTAAAATCAGCAAGTAACAAAAAGTCAGCCGCTGTCGACAAAGAATCAATTCGCGATACAGTCTACAAAGTCAGTGCTGCTGTCTCTAATGCAATATTGGTGACTTTGGGTATGGGCCTATTGTTGCAAACAATTGCAGGATTTATTCATTGGGCACCAATGGTACAAATGGGCGCTATCACCAAAGTAATGTTGCCAGCTGCTTTTGGCGCAGCGATTGCTTCACAAATGAAGACCAACACAATGGTTATGTTTAGTGCTATGGCCGCATCAGCGGTTGGTGCTAACGCTGTATTTTTCACTGATAAAGCTGTCCAAGGTGTTACCGCAACTGGTTATGCCGGTGCACAAGCTGCTGGATCGGCAATTATTACAACTGGTCAACCAATTTCAGCCGTATTGGCTGGTTTGATAGCTGTATTGTTTGGTAAATGGTTGAGCGGTAAAACACCATTGGATATGGTGATCGTCCCTGCTGCAACAACAATTGTTGGAACAGTTGCCGGTTATTATTTGGCCGCTGTAACAACACCAATTTTGGTTGCTATTGGTGCTTTCATTGCCTCAAGTGTGGCAGTTAACCCAATTATTGGAACAGCTGTTGTTGCGATGGTATTCGGTGCTTTGACCATGACACCAGCTTCAGCGGCAGCATTAGCAGTCGCTATTGGTGCTACGGGTGTAACATCACCTGAAGCAGCCGGTGCTATCTTGATTGGTACAACCGCAGTATTCGTTGGTTTCCCTGCAATGTCATTCCATGAAAACAAGATTGGGGCAACCATTGCACAAGGTATTGTAACCCCAAAAATTCAATTTCCTAATTTGACAGAAAACCCAGCTTTGATTATCCCACCAATGATTGGCGCCGCCATTGCTGCCCCAATTGCAACAATGGTCTTCCATGTGACGGCACCATTCGCGATGGCAGGTATCGGATTTAACTCATTCATTGTGCCATTGGCATTGGCAGGATCTAACCCAGTTGCATTTGCTGCTTATATGGGCGTCGGCGTTGCCGTACCAATCGTTGTTTCATTTATCGGTTATCGCATTATGCGCAAAATTGGTTGGGCTAAGCCACAACAATTGCATTTGGAAATGATCTAATTTAACCAAGTTCTAAAATAATAAAAGCCACCAAATTTCATTGTTTAATGAGAAAATTGGTGGTTTTTTAGTGTACTTTGGTCGTTAATTTGTAGGTGCGGTTTTGGCCTGGTAGCCATTTGATGGCTGTTAGCGGGTTAGATTTTACGCCCCAAATATCCAATAGAGCAGCAATAGCAATATGAACAGGTGCTTGTGAGTCGAAAGTAACGGTTAACTGGTTATAGATACCATCAGGACGACTTTCGGGTTTGACACTGAGTAATTTTTTGGTATTGTGGTAGATGAGGTAGCGATTGGCAATAAAATTGCCAGAAATTAACCAACCAAGATGACGAACATACACAATGTCACCGAGATGTCCAAATGTAAAGCTGATTGAGCCAACGATATGGCCACGGTAGTTAAGTGTGAATCGTGGTAAAATGCCATAAGAAGTTTGACGAATACGGACTAGCACATTGCCTGACATGTCTTGAACATGAAGCTCATCAGACTTTTTACCAGAGCGACCTGATACAAGGTAAGATGCCTTAAAGTCGGAGTCAAAAACAATATTGACACCATCATCAATACTATGTCGTTGTCTCAAATAATATTTTGTCATCTGCTAAGCACCTCTCATTCACCTATTATTTTATCATGAAAGAAGAAAAAAATGCCGTTAACTCACACAACTTGGGCACCAGCCGTCAAAGCAAAACTTACTTCGGATTATTTAGATCGTGTGGCAATATTTATTAATCAAACCTATCGTTTAACAGAAAATATTTTTCCGCCCAGAGAGAAAATATTTGCCGCTCTAGAAACAACACCACTACCTGAGACTAAAATAGTGATAATGGGACAAGATCCATATCATGAAGTTGGACAAGCGCAGGGTCTTAGTTTTTCAGTTCCTGACGCCGTTCCTGCGCCGCCGTCCTTGCAAAATATTTTAAAAGAACTGTCAACAGATATCGGGCAGCGTCAGTCTCATGATTTAACAAGTTGGGCAGAGCAGGGCGTTTTATTGCTCAACGCTGTACTAACTGTTCCGGAAGGACGCGCTAATGCACATCAAGGTTTAATTTGGGAACCATTAACTGATGCCTTGATTCAAATTGCTTCAGAAGATAGTACGCCGAAAGTCTTTATTTTATGGGGGAAATTTGCGCAGTCAAAGCGACGTTTTGTTGATGAATCAAAACATTTAGTTATCACGAGTGCTCATCCTAGTCCATTGTCAGCATATCGCGGCTTTTTCGGTAGCCAACCCTTTTCAAAGGCGAATGCGTATTTAAGGACACATAATCGAGAACCGATTGATTGGATAGAATAGTTAAAACATTCACAAAATAACTACAAAATCGCAGACAATTATGACTTGGTCTGTTACAATTAAGGTGTAAATGAAAATTTAATGATTCACAGTAGTGAATTTGGAGGAATTATGGAATTATTTGAGCAACTTAAAAACAAAATTAGTGGTCAAAATAAAACGATTGTGTTTCCTGAAGGAGAAGATGTTCGTATCCAAGGCGCCGCAGTTAGATTGGTAGCAGATGGTCTCTTGAAGCCAATTTTGTTGGGAGATGGCAAAGCCATTGCAGCTACTGCCACCGCTAATAATTTTGATTTGTCCGGGGTAGAAGTGATTGACCCTGCCAACTATGATGAAAGTGCGCTAGCGCAATTAAATGCTGCATTGGTTGAGCGTCGTAAAGGCAAGACGGACGCCGATACTGCTGCCAAATGGCTAAAAGATGTTAATTATTTTGGTACAATGCTTGTTTACACCGGTAAAGCTGATGGCATGGTTTCTGGGGCAACGCATCCAACGGGCGACACGGTTCGTCCGGCGTTGCAAATTATCAAAACTGCACCCGGCTCAAGCCGAATTTCTGGTGCCTTCATCATGCAAAAAGGTGATGAACGTTATGTTTTCTCCGATGCGGCTATCAATATTGATATTGACGCACCAACCATGGCTGAAATTGCTGTGCAATCTGCCAAGACTGCAAAAGTCTTTGAAATTGACCCTAGAGTAGCCATGTTGTCATTTTCAACAAAGGGTTCAGCTAAATCACCCTTGGTAGATAAAGTTGCCGAAGCGACTAAGTTAGCTAAAGAGTTGGCGCCAGAATTTGCTGACGTGATTGATGGCGAGTTGCAATTCGATGCTGCCTTTGTGCCGACAGTTGGTGCAGCTAAGGCACCTGATTCAAAGGTTGCTGGGCACGCCAATACATTTATTTTTCCAAGTTTAGAAGCCGGAAATATTGGCTACAAAATTGCCCAACGACTGGGTGGTTACGAAGCAATTGGTCCGATTTTGCAAGGTTTGGCAAAACCTGTTTCTGATTTGTCACGTGGTGCCAATGAAGAAGATGTTTATAAGGTTGCTATTATTACTGCAGCACAAGCATTGGCTTAAATCGTTTAATTGATAAAAAAAGGAATCCAAGATTATTCTGGATTCCTTTTTTGTGTCACAATAAGCGACTGTCGTTGGTTAAACGTTGAAAACGTGGCTTGTTCATCGTCCTTAAAAATTGAAAATAGTTCGGTAGCATTCTTTTCAGAAAGTTTCACGGACCAATCGCCAATCGTTAAAAAATACTGATCAGCCATGTCGTAAAATTGCAGTTTTGCTATTTTACCTTGATGATCAGCCATCAAATCGTATACAGTCTTTTTTGTCATATCATTATTCAAATTGGGCATCGTAAAGTCGTTTGTATATTCCTTGTTTCTGCAATAGTGAGTCATGTGTACCAGTTTCAGCAACTTGACCGTCGTTCATCACAATAATCTGATCAGCCTTATGAACGGTGCTCAGTCGATGAGCAATGACGATTGCCGTCTTTGCTACCATTAAATTGTCGAGTGCATGCTGAATTGTTTTTTCGGACTCATTATCAAGTGCTGCAGTTGCTTCATCAAGAATGACAATCGGTGCATCCTTGAGTAGGGCACGCGCAATTGATAAACGTTGTTTTTGACCACCTGATAGTTTTAAACCGCGTTCTCCAACTTGCGTTGCCAGTTGATTGGGTTGTTTAGCTATGAAATCCGCAATGTCAGCGCGCTTTGCTGCTTGCCAGATGGCTTCTTCATTGGTATTGTTACTGCCATACATAATATTGTCAGCGATTGTGCCATCGACAATCGTGACATCTTGGCTAACGACAGAAATATGTTGTCTGAGGTCTGAAATTTGAAAAGTACGAATATCAATGTTGTCAAATAAAATATCGCCTTTACTACGATCATAAAAACGAGTGAGTAGTTTGATGATTGTTGATTTTCCTGAACCGGAACGCCCCACTAAGGCGGTGGTTTTACCGGCTGGCATTGTCATACTAACATCATTTAAGGCATGATCTGAACCCATTTCATAATCGAAAGTTACATTAGAAAGCTGAATATGTTGCTGGAGTGGATTTGGGAAAGGTTGAGGTGTTGTAGGTTCAAGTATCTTTGGCTCATAACTCAAAATATTTTTAATGCGATCATAAGAAACTTGGGCGGTTTGAAACACATTCATGAGCATTGAAAACGAACGGATAGGATCTTGTAGCATTGCCACATAGGCCAAATAAGCAACAAGATCACCGATTGTCATGGCTTTGTTCATGACTAATAAGGATCCAAACAATAGCACAATCGCTGTACCAATTGTATTGATTAGTGTGACTAGTGGTTGGAAAATGGCTTGCCATTTAGTTGCTTCTAGTGAGTAACCATTAGATTCTTCAGCGATTGATTCAAATTTAGTCGTTTCGGCATTTTCAGTTGTATAAGCTTTGATCAGCTCAATTTCAGTTAGCGTTGCTTGAAGTTGATTATTAATTTTACTTTGGGCGTATCTGACATTAGAATAAGCTTCTCGAATATGGCCGCGAAAAAAACGAATTGTGACAAACAAAATTGGGAAGGTGATTGATACCATTAAGGCGAGTTGCCAATTTTGAATAAACAAAAAAATTAGGACACCAACGAAAGTAAAAATATTGCCAATAATGCCAAAAGTATTGGAGCTAATCAGCATTT
Organism: Leuconostoc sp. UCMA20149; assembly: GCF_030400235.1. Lineage (NCBI taxonomy): Bacteria > Bacillati > Bacillota > Bacilli > Lactobacillales > Lactobacillaceae > Leuconostoc > Leuconostoc sp. UCMA20149. The sequence goes on along the minus strand of NZ_VJYC01000014.1, from coordinate 26,638 downwards.
GCAAATTGCCAATATCACTCGTTAAACGCACCATGAGATCACCAGTTTTGGCATCTTGAAAAAATGCGTAATCTTCTTTTAAAATAAAGCGATAGGTTTTGATACGTAATTCAGTTATTGCACGTTGCGAAAGCATTTGCATCATGTAAGTTGAGGCAAAGCTGACTACGCCTAAAAAGATTGTGACTATTAACAGACCAATAACATTAGTGTATAGCGTCTGTTGTTGACTATTAGGTAAAGCGTGATCGATAATGTTTTTTGTAAACTGTGGGACCACAAAATTTAAAACAGCCATTAGAGTCAACAAAAAAACATTTAAGATGACTAAACCACGTCTTTTTAAGACCGAACCAAATACAAACCGTAACATTTCAATAGCAGTCGTATCAGATTGGGCAAGTTGTTTTTTAATTTCTGTGGGACTCATTCGTCCATTTGGATTTCTCATAATGAAGCTATTATACGCTTTTCAAGGAATAATTGGCTACCAATCCATAATAGAACGACCAATGACGATAAGTGCAAATAATAATAAAGCACATAAATAACAAACGCCAGCCATTAACCACCAAGTAATTCGCATATTATCGCCTCCTCAAAAAGTATTCTCTCACTTAAATATAATGTCAAATTGTGAAAAATCAAAGAAAGCGCATTGCAGTTAAGAAAGTGATAACTTTTTTTAGAAATTCTTTATGAATTAAACACCTGACAGGCTCAAATTACCTTCCAGAAAAATTGAGTGTTTTGATTTTACCATACTTTAAGAGAGCAGGTTGGTTGACAAGAAAGCGCTTTCATGATAATTTTTAGTTAATCTATTACTAAAATATTAATGAGTTTAGGAGAGTGAAATGGGAATAAACAATGTTTTGCATCGTCGGCAATATAAAATTGTAATTGATGACACAATTAGCGGATTAAACTTAGATATGCTAGGTGACTTAGGTATCTGGAGTAACCCTAAAAATAAGCATTACCTTTTAACATTAAGATCAAATGAAGATCCGAATACAGATATTGGTACATTCATCAAGATTTTTGAAAAGAAGACAGGATTAACCTCTGATAATTTTACAATCCAGTCTCAAACCGGACCATTGACATTACAAAGAGGGGTTGATGATGAGTGGTTTTAAATGATTGAAAAAAACGACGCAACCATGTTTGTGGTAAGGTCGTTTTTTGTTTGAAAAACGGCGTTTTAGTAATGATAGATGAGATCAAATGTTTTGACAATATATGATTGATAAGTCGTTAAATCAACATTTATGCAAATAAAAAAACGTTTCCTCAACATTTGTGAGAAAACGGGGAATATGCCGATGACAGGAATCGAACCTGCACGATGTTGCCATCATACCGACCTGAACGGTACGCGTCTGCCAGTTCCGCCACATCGGCAAATCAACTCCCTTATTATACCCGAAAAAAAGAGGGTTGACAAATTTTCTCAATAAGGTATTCTAATGTTACGTAAGAAAAGGAAATAGTAATGACAGTATTCACATTCAATCTAGCTTCTTCCTCCACTCAATCACTCGTGTGATTGGGATTCTTTGCGTATGATAACGTGGAATTGCTGACGACATGAGTTTAACAACTGATGTCGTCTTTTTGTATACTGAAAGGAATGGTCATGGTAACGTATAATTTTTCGGCGGGTCCGGGTGTACTTCCGACCCCAGTTATTTCCCAAATTCAGGCAGATTTGGCACAAAATGAATTCACACATCTGTCCATTTTGGAAATTTCACATCGTTCGGCACAGTTTGAAACAATAATGGCCAGTGCGCAGCAACGCCTGCGCGATTTGATGTCTATTCCCGACGAATATGGTGTTGCATTTGTTCAAGGCGGTGGTTCGTTACAATTCGAAATGGTACCGTTGAATTTGGCAACCGACAAACAAAGCATTGCGGTTCTTGATTCCGGCAATTTTGCGGCTAAAGCGGCACAAGCTGCTCAAATGCTAGGTAAAAAAACGACAATTGTTGGCTCAAGCAAGCCACAACATTATCGTTATTTACCAAAATTAGCGGGTGATTTTGATGCGAATGCTTATGATTACTTGCATATCACGACTAACAACACAATTGAAGGCACAACCTATCATCAAGATAAATTGCCGCAAACAACTGGTCGTTTAACGGCTGATATGAGCTCGAACATTTTGGCAGAACCTTATGATATAACTCAATTCGATGCCGTTTTTGCCGGTGCTCAAAAGAATCTTGGTCCTGCTGGTGTGACACTGGCAATTATCAAAAAAGATTGGTTAGCTTCGCAATCTATTGAAAACGTCGGTCCAATGATGCGTTATCAAAATTATTTAGATAAAGATTCAATGTATAACACACCGCCAGTATTTGCCATTTACGCCCTTGACTTAGTCTTGTCTTGGGTACAAACAGAGGGCGGTGTTGATGAAATGACGCGTCGCAATCGCTTGAAAGCAGCTAAACTGTATGACTTTTTGGACGAATCCCGTTTGTTTGAAGCACCAGTAAAAGCTTCAGATCGTTCACTAACGAATATTGTTTTCACGACCAATGATGCGGAACGTGATGCACAAATAACTGCTCAAGCAAAAGAAAATGGTTTGTTTAATCTTGGTGGTCATCGTTCTGTTGGTGGTTTTAGAGCGTCACTTTACAATGCTCAACCAATGGCAGCCGTTGATGCGCTGATTGAATTTTTAAACAAAGTAGAAAAAGGATAAGCAATGACTAATATAAAAACGTATAATGCCATAAGCGGCAAGGGTTTGGATTATTTATCGCAACATGGTTACGATATTAATGCGCAAGACTCACCCAAGGGAATTTTGTTACGTTCACAAAATTTATTTGACGAAGTGATTCCAGATACTGTAAGAGCCGTTGTTCGCTCGGGTGCTGGTTTTAATAATATTCCGGTTGCAGATTTGTCAAAACGGGGGATTGTTGTCTTTAACACGCCTGGTGGTAACGCAAATGCTGTTAAAGAATTAACGATTGCCTCATTGATTTTAGCTGCTCGTCCGGTAGTTGGGGCAATCAAATTTGCTAACCAGACACGTGGTGGGGATGTGTCTCTGCGGACTGAATCAAATAAAGGCGGCTACCGAGGCACAGAGTTGGCTGGTAAAACGCTTGGCGTGATTGGATTGGGGAATGTGGGATCTAAGGTCGCCAACACAGCTTTGGCTTTGGATATGGATGTGATTGGTTATGATCCCGGCCTAAATGCTAATACAGCATGGCGAATAGACCGACACATTGTTCATGCGCGTAATGTTGAAGAGGTTTTGCGCCGAGCCGACTATGTGACCGTCCATATTCCAATGGAAGAAAAGAACGATCACTTTATTGATGCTGGCAAATTGCAATTAATGAAACCAGAAGCAGCATTATTGAATTTGTCACGTGGTGGTATTGTCGACGATCACGCGGCTAAAGCCGCATTAGATAGTGATCAACTTCGTATGTATATTACTGATTTTGCCGATGATGTTTTGTTTGATAATCCTAAAGTTATTATTACACCACATATTGGGGGCTCAACAATTGAAGCCGAAGATACAAGTGCTCTGATGGCAGCCAAGGAGTTAGATGAATATTTAACTAGCGGTAATATTATTAATTCTGTAAATTATCCTGATGTTAATGAACCATTTACCACCAACTATCGTGTTGGTATAATTCATGAGAATGTACCAAACATGATTGGTCAAATCTCTGCCTTTTTTGGAGATAATGGCATTAACATTGAGCAATTGAGCAACCGCGCTGTTGGACAATACGCCTATACTTTGGTAGCCATCAATGATTTTACATCAGCGCAACAGGAACATGTCAAAACAGCTTTGGATGAAATTCCACACGTGATTTTAACAAGACGTTATCAAAATCCAAATATGATGATTGGTGATTAAAGGAGATATTATGACACAAGAATTACAAGAGCAAGCCATTGCACAGTTAGCAAAGCGTGGCGTTGAAATTGAAGATATTGCAGAAGGCACTCGTAATTTCTTAACTGACAAATACCACGATGAGCTTGATGAACAAACATTGACACAAGCTATTTCACGTGTGTTACACAAAGATGAAGTAGCAGATATTATTTTGACAGCGCTTTATTTGGATGAGCAAGCGGAAACGATGCCAGATGATCAACCGTTAAAACGTCGCCTGCAACGAGATGCTAATGGCCACAATGTCGATGAAATTTTAGCGATTGCAATTACCCAGCAATTCTCTGCAGCTGCAACTGTTCATTACGGTTTATTAGATGACTTGAAGCCAGGATTGATTGGTGTTATCAACGATAAAACAGATAGTATTAATGTTTATCTTGACGATATCTTGGCAGCGCTAATTGCCAGTGCTGCTATGACCTACTTGGAATTACTGGGTGGTAATAACTATTAAACGCAGCAATGCGTTTTTTTTGGACACAAATTCTTCATAATGCCTAAAATTCTTACTTATCTCAACATGATTAGGTCAATAATTATTCACTTTCATTTTTTAAAATAGAAATATAATATGACTGGTTAGAAAGTGAAGGGGAGAAAGAACAATGGATATGGCACCTCAAAAACATTATGTTTGGGTCAATCAACGGCGCACAATTGCATCACTTATGTTAGCGAAAGAAAAAGATTGGGAAGCAAAAATTGATAAAGTTTCGGACAGAAATGCTGCCGAATTCACGAATCAATTCGATTTTGACTTAATTTTTCATCCTGATAAAATTGTCCGAGATGAAGTACTTGAGTCAACACGAAGATTGCAAGTGCCACCCCATCTCGTTAATAATACCGACGTTCAAACTGCTCTGGAAAAACTAAAAAAATGTTTCAGTACAGCAAAATCCAATGATGAATTAATAACAGCGCGTCGTTTCTTGCACGACACAATGCTGGCATCAGAAAAAGTGCATCAAAAAACACTTCGGCAAGCTAAGATGACCCTTTACGACGTCATGCCAGTTGGTAATGAGACAAAAGTTAGACAAGCGGTATTGTCATTATCACAGTTATTACTCCATCCTGAATCCAATGTTGATGAATTAAAAGCAGCGATTTCTAAATTGACAAGTACAACTGTTTTGGCACGAATTGATAGAAAAATAGCTTTAACCGATTTAAATGCGGGGCCAAGTACCAGGTTATATAGGAGAATGTCTGATGCACAATTGTTGCGAACAAATCAAATTAGTGATTTAACAAATTTAGCACCCAAATACCGTCGTGATTTAGGCGCATTATTAAAGCATTATAAGCTTTTATCTTCCGAAAATGTGTACCAACAGTTGAACACGATGTTACTGCAAGCAGCCAAAAAACGTCATGAAAATTGGGATGAATTGTATCAAAATGCTGAAAAAGAACTTGACGTATTATTGCAACAACGTGAAAAATTCGATCGTGATTTAGAAGAAACAATGGCAAATATGGGGACAAGTAACGTTGCAAGGGAACCTGAAGTTAAAATTGTCATTGAATTTATTCAAGCCATGTATAAAGGCGCCATGGCAGATGAACAATTTGTGCTTAAATTATTATCTGAACGTGTGACACAGGCAACAATTGAACGTGAAAAAGCAGTTGAGTTTGCTGAGACCTATCTTAATGGTCTCTACATGAGTCGGTGGTCGGAAGACAATGATGTTCAAATTGATGCACTTGTGTTGGACAATACATTATACGATAGCAAGGCGACAATCTCTTCTATCTATTCTCTAACCAATCGATTGAGATCATCCGTACGTCGGAAACAAGCGGAGTTGGATGAGGCGTTGAAGTTAGCACGTCAGTTGCTCACGACAATGAATGGCTCGCGTCAAGATAAAGAAATTGTTAGCGACATCAAATATTTAAAACAAACTATGAAGTCAGTAGATTCAAAAGCCATCATGGCTGCCTATCAGCAATTGCAAGCCACTCAGAAAATGATTAGCGCATCAACAAAAACAGAGAAAAGTCAGCTAGATCTTCTTTTAGAGGAAGTTTATCAAAGTAGTGTGGCCAATGAACCCACTTTACAAAAATTAATTGCCCACATTCATACTTGTGAGGGATTTGCCGCCATGAAAAAAACACATCGTGACTTGTCAGAGACATTTATTGATTTGCAAACAGCTAGGCAAGGCGTGAATGCGATGGCAACTATGCTATTGAAACAATCAAATAGACGTGTTTTTAAAAAAGAGTTAATCGTGCAGAAAGCACAGAAGCAGTTGTTGTCTATATTAGATGATACATCAACGACTGCTGAAATTTTAGCCGCTGTCAGGAATCTACGTGGGGCCCTTGATCAAGTAAAGCTGAGGTTACAACGGTTAGCCCGATAACTATCATATCGGTCAAGCTGGTAAATCGTTCGTTTTTTTGATAAAATAGATTGAATATTCATATTTCAAGGAGATGACACAATGTCAGGACATAGTAAATGGCATAACATCCAAGGTCGTAAAAACGCCCAAGATGCTAAGCGTGGTAAGATTTTTCAAAAGCTGGCACACGACTTATATGTTGCTGCAAAGGCTGGCGGTGCAGATCCAGAGATGAACGCATCATTGCGTTTGGTTGTTGAAAAAGCTAAGGCAGCTAACATGCCAAAGGACAACATTCAACGTGCACTTGATAAAGCATCTGGTGCCGGTGGTGCAAAGTTTGAAGAAGTGACCTATGAAGGTTATGGCACAGCCGGTGTCGCTGTGTTAGTTGAAGCATCAACGGATAACATTAATCGTACAGTTTCTACCGTTCGTAATTCATTCAAACATGCTGGTGGTGCTTTAGGCACATCTGGTTCAGTTGCTTTCCAATTTGACCGAAAAGGTTACTTAGCAATTGATCGTGAAGCGTATCCTAATTTGGATGAAGACACCGTTTTGGAAGCAGCATTAGAAGCAGGCGCTGAAGATGTTCAAACAGCTGATGAAGTATTTGAAATTTACACTGATCCAGCAGACTTTCAGACGGTTGAAGGCGCTTTGACTGAAGCTGGTTTTGTCTTGGAAGACGCAGAGATTACGATGATTGCGCAGAACCCAATGACAATTACCGATGAAGATCGTGAAAAACTAGATCATTTGGTTGATGAACTTGAAGAAAACGAAGACGTTTTGGCTGTTTATACGACGGCAGACTGATTTAAAAGGACATTATATGTCCTTTTTTATTTTTATAAATTCGATGAGGCAAACGTTTTAAACGATAATATTAGAAATTAACATCACTTTTCTCAAAAATAAATTTATGATTATGGTAAAATAAATAGGTAAAAGGCGTTTATCACAATTAATGTTCGTGTTTTACACAAAAATGAACGATGATAGAGGGACACTCACGGATAGGCGCAAACAGGTTAGTTATTCTGAATGCAGAATGCTGGCTTTCTCCGACAAACCTATCCCGTCTGAAAGCAGCTATCGGCGTAACAGGAGAAAAATATGTCTGGTGTAATTGTTGTTGGTTCCCAATGGGGCGATGAAGGTAAAGGAAAAATCGTTGATTTTTTCGCTGAACATGCGGATGCTGTTGTCCGTTACCAAGGTGGTAACAATGCGGGACACACGATCTGGCATGGTCAAACAAAATTTGAATTGTCTGCATTACCATCTGGAATCATCACGAAAGGTCAACTAGCAGTACTTGGCAACGGCGTTGTTGTCAATCCCGAAGCACTTTTAGCTGAAATTAAGGAAGTTGAAAGCCAAGGAATTACGATTGAGAATTTGCGTATTTCAAACCGTGCACATGTTATTATGCCGTACCACATTGCGTTGGATAAGGCTTCTGAATCTGCTTCAAATAATCGAATTGGTACGACCAAAAAAGGTATCGGTCCTGCCTACACGGATAAAATTTCACGTGTTGGTATTCGCGTGGCTGATTTGATTGATCCAGAAGTATTTGGTAAGTTGCTAAAAGAATACTTGCCATTTAAAAATGCCCAATTGACTAAATTGTATGGTGAAGAAGCGTTAGATTACGATGACATTTACCAAACTTATGTTGAATATGGTCGTCAGTTGGCACCTTATGTGACAGATACATCTTACTTGTTGGGGCAGTTGATGAAAGATGGCAAACGTGTTGTATTTGAAGGTGCACAAGGTGTGATGCTTGATGTTGACCACGGTACGTATCCTTATGTGACAAGCTCTAATCCAACAGCAGGTGGTGTGATGAATGGTGCGGGTGTGGGACCAAAGCAAATTCAAGATGTTGTTGGCGTTATTAAAGCTTATACATCTCGAGTTGGTGAAGGACCTTTCCCAACAGAATTGTTTGATGATATTGCTGATCATATTCGCGAAGTGGGTCACGAGTACGGCGTGATTACTAAGCGTCCTCGTCGTATTGGCTGGTTAGACGCGGTTGCTTTGCGTCATGCGGTGCAAGTTTCTGGTTTGACTAAGTTAGCCATTAACTCATTGGATGTTTTGTCAGGTTTGAAAGAATTAAAAATTGCGACTTCGTATACTTATAAAGGTGAAGAAATTCATCATTTCCCAGCTTCAGATACTTGGTTTAATGGATTGGACATCAACTGTGAAACATTGCCAGGTTGGGATGAAGATATTACTGGTGTGACAACATTTGAAGAATTACCAGTCAACGCGCAACATTACCTCCAACGTATTTCTGAATTGTTGGAAGTTGATTTGTTAAGCTTTGCCGTAGGACCAACGCCGGAACAAACCCATTTGTTGGAACCTGTTTGGCATGAATAAGGTACATCAATAGAACCGAAGGTTCTTTTTTATTGCAAAAATATACACTTAAAATTGTTTTATACAACTTAAAATTGTATATAATCATTATTTTATTGCATATTTAAACAAGGCGCGCTAATATAGAATCAACAAATAATTAAAACAAAAAACAGCGAGGACATTATCATGACAGAAAAATTAGTATTAGCTTATTCAGGTGGGTTGGATACCTCAGTAGCCATTCCTTGGTTGAACGAAAAAGGTTATGACGTTATCGCTGTCGTTTTAGACGTTGGTCAACATGGCAAAGATATGGACATGATTCAAGCCAAGGCATTGCAGGTTGGCGCCACACAGTCGATTGTTATTGACGCAAAATCAGAATTTGCTGAGCAATACGTCGCACCAGTTATCAAAGCAAACATGATGTATGAAGGCGAATATCCAATGGTTTCTGCTTTGTCACGTCCTTTGATTATCAAAAAATTGGTTGACATTGCACATGAAAATGATGCCGTTGCCATTGCTCACGGTTCAACTGGGCACGGTAATGATCAAGTACGGTTTGAAGCAGCTATCCATGCGCTTGATCCTGAAATGAAAATTGAAGCACCAATTCGTGATTTCCAATGGTCGCGTGAAGAAGAAATTGAATACGCCCATGCACATGACGTGCCAGTGCCTATTGATTTGGACTCACCTTACTCAATTGATGAAAACTTGTGGGGACGTGCTAATGAAGCTGGTATCCTTGAAAACCCATGGAATCAGGCACCTGAAGATGCATACGCCTTAACACAGGCTATTGAAAACACACCTGATGTACCAGAATTTATTGATGTGACATTTGAACAAGGCGTGCCGGTAGCGTTAAATGGTGAACAATTGCCACTTGCTGAACTAATTGTTGCCGTCAATGAAATTGCTGGTCAACATGGTATTGGTCGAATTGACCATATTGAGAATCGTCTGGTAGGCATCAAGTCTCGTGAAATTTATGAAGCGCCTGCTGCTGCGGTGTTGATGACCGCGCACAAGGATCTCGAAGATTTGACGCTCGAACGTGATGTGGCTCATTTCAAGCCATTAATTGAGCAACAATTAGCTAATCTCGTTTATGAAGCAAAGTGGGTGTCACCTTTGTTTGATAGTTTGATGGCTTTCGTTGATGATACACAAAAAAATGTGAACGGTGTCGTTAAGATGAAGCTTTATAAAGGTAATGCCATTGCTGTTGCGCGTCAATCAGAGCAAAATTCATTATATAACGAAGATTTGGCAACTTACACGGCTGCATCATCCTTTGATCAAGAAGCTGCTGTTGGCTTCATCAAGTTGTGGACGTTGAGTAACACGGTGTATGAACAAGTGAACCATGTTCATTCACAACCAAAAAAAGATACAGTGAAATAAACAAGCGCTTCGGCGCGTACATAGTTTTGAAGAAGGGAAAGCACTGTTGCATTGCGCAGTGCAAAAAATTGATATGAGTGATAAATTATGGGGTGGTCGTTTTACTGCCAAAGCATCTGAATGGGTTGATGAGTTTGGGGCGTCGATTCATTTTGATCAAAAAATGGCGGCTGAAGATTTAGAAGGGTCAATTGCCCACGCAAAAATGCTGGGCAAACAAGCTATTATATCAAGTGACGAATCAGCACAAATTGTGGCTGGTTTAGAAAGTTTGCAACAAGAATTAACAGCAGGTAATTTGACATTTGATGTTAAAAATGAAGACATCCATATGAATATGGAAGCTTTATTGACAGAAAAAATTGGCGCTGTTGCTGGCAAACTTCATACTGCGCGTTCTCGAAATGATCAGGTAGCAACTGATTTTCATCTTTGGGTAAAACACCGTTTGCCACATGTGATGTCAGCCGTGACCGACTTGCAGAGTGAGCTATTATCATTGGCAGATAAACACGCTGGCACGATTATGTCTGGCTATACTCACTTACAACATGCCCAACCTATCACTTATGGTCATTATTTGTTAGCGTATTTCAACATGTTCCAACGTGATTACGAACGTTTTGAATTTAACCAAAAACATACAGACATTCTGCCACTAGGTGCTGCAGCTTTGGCGGGTACCACATTTCCCATTGACCGTGAATTTGTTGCGGGTGAGCTAGGCTTTAGTGATATTTATCATAATTCGTTAGATGCTGTGTCAGACCGTGATTTTGCATTGGAATTTCTCGGCAATGCCTCGATTTTGATGATGCATTTATCACGTATGGCTGAAGAGTTAATTTTATGGTCGAGTTATGAATTTAATTATATTGAATTGTCAGATGATTTTTCAACAGGCTCTTCAATTATGCCTCAAAAAAAGAACGCTGATTTCGCGGAATTGGTGCGGGGTAAAACTGGTCGTACTTATGGTTCATTATTGGCGCTATTGACGACAATGAAATCTTTACCACTTGCTTATAACAAAGACATGCAAGAGGATAAGGAACAAGTTTTTGATGTGATGGATACCGTGATTGCCTCGGTGAAAATATTTACTGGCATGTTAAATGGCTTGACGGTTCATGAGGGACAGATGTTAGCTGCAACGCAAGATGACTTTTCAAATGCGACAGAACTCGCTGACTATTTAGCCACCAAAGGCGTGCCTTTCCGTGAAGCACATGCGATTGTTGGTCAACTAGTATTGAAGGGCATTCAGACACACACACCATTGCAGAAAATGACTCTGACCGACTTACAAGCTGCTGCACCTCAAATCGAAGCTGATATTTATCAAATTTTGGCTTCAGAAACGGCTGTTAATCGTCGCACATCACTTGGTGGTACGGCTGTAACCAACGTCAAAAAAGAAGTAACACGCAATTATAAAATTCTGGAGGAGCGCCAATGAATTCACATTTCCAAGGTAAATCATTTTTGAAAGAGATTGACTATACTAAAGCAGAGCTAGAAACATTGATTGATTTGGCAGCGCATTTAAAGTCACTCAAACAACAAAATATTCCCCACCAGTATTTGGCGGGTAAAAATATTGCCCTATTATTTGAAAAAACGTCAACGCGGACACGTTCGGCATTCACAGTTGCAGCCAATGATTTGGGTGCACATCCAGAATTTTTGGGTCACAATGACATTCAATTTGGCAAAAAAGAATCGCTACAAGATACAGCAAAAGTTTTAGGCAGTATGTATGATGGTATTGAATACCGTGGTTTTTCTCAGAAAATTGTTGAAGAGTTGGCAAGCACGAGTGGCGTGCCGGTGTGGAATGGTTTAACAGATGAGTGGCATCCGACACAAATGTTAGCTGATTTTTTGACCATCAAAGAACATTTTGGTCATTTGTCAGGTATTACGTTGGCTTATTTAGGGGATGGCCGCAATAATGTTGCCCACTCTTTGTTGGTGACTGGCGCTATTTTGGGTGTTAATGTTCATATCGTGGCACCTAAAAGTTTGCAGCCAACTGATGATGTGCAACACTTGGCAAAACAAAAAGCTGCCGTATCTGGTTCCAAAATAACTATTACCGATGATGTTGATTTAGGTGTTTCAGGCGCAGATGTTTTGTACACAGACGTCTGGGCGTCAATGGGTGAGGAAGACCAGTTCGCACAACGAATCGAACTATTGTTACCTTATCAAATCAATCATGAATTGGTAGTAAAAACGCACAACGATCAAGTCATTGTCCTGCATGACCTGCCAGCATTTCATGATGTGCAAACGACAATGGCACAAGATATTTATGACAAATACGGCCTGACAGAAATGGAAATCACTGACGATGTCTTTAACGCACCTTATGCACATCAATTCCAACAAGCAGAAAATCGTTTGCACACAATTAAAGCAGTGTTAGCTGCGACATTAGGGAACCTTTATTTACCAAATCCTAACTAACAAAAAACAGCCGTCAGGCTGTTATTTTTTTATTTTCAATTGTGAAACAAGTGCAGCATCAGGGGTCACATAGAGTGTTTGCTGACCCTCAAAAATGACAAAACCAGGTTTTGCACCGTTTGGTTTTCGCAATTTACCAGCAGGTAAATAGTCAACAGGAACATTAGCCGAATCTCTGGCTTTACTATAATAAGCAGCTAATTTGGCTGCCTCGATAAGTGTTGCTTCTGAGGGATTGGCGTCATGAATGATGACGTGTGATCCAGGAATTTTCTGAACGTGTAACCAAATATCGCGACGATCAGCTTGCTTAAACGAGAGACGTTCATTCTGCAAATTATTCTTTCCGACTTCAATGAGCGTACCATCGCTACTTTCGAATCTGTCGGGGTGTGACACTTTAGGTCGCTGTTTACTTTTCTTTTTGGTTCGAATATAGCCTTCTGTTGTTAATTCAATGCGGATATCCTCAACATCTTTTGGTGAAGCCACATCTAATTGCGCCATAATATTGTTGAAATATGAAATTTCAGCGTCAGTGAGCGCCAACTGTTCATTGACAAAGTCAACTGCTGTCCGCAACTTTCGATATTTTGTGAAATATTTTTCCGCATTTTTGAGCCCATTAAGTTTAGGATCAAGTGTGATTGACAGTAAATTGTTGTTATCGTAGTAGTTTTCGATTTGTACGCTTGTCATGCCTTTTTCTACAAGGTGAGGATAGGTGATGAGCAAGTCGCCTTTGACTTTCAAATCATCGGCATTTTCAGCGTCTGATAGCGTATTTAAAAGCTTTTTACGTTTTGTGATATTTTTTTTGAGCTCGTTTTTAACAACGCGGACCAATGATCCGGCTTGTTGATTAACACGCTCACGCTCAGCTTTACCAACGTAATAAGCATCTAACATTTCGCCAATTGTGTCAAATGATTGCGCGCTTGTAGATTCTTGTTGCCAATTAAATGCTGCATAACTGAGTCCACCGTTGGCTGATGTAAACAAGGTCGGTTGTGGCTTATCAAATTGTGCCAACCAATGGCGTGCATTTGCCAAGTGGTCGCCATCCTGATTGATAGCGCGGGCTAAAGCCTGCGCACTGTCATGACTAAATCCTTGAAAGGTACTTTGAATTTGCTTTGCCCAATTGTCGAACGGCTCATCTAAAATCATAGCAGCTAAGCTGTCTAAACCGCTCTGGAAAGGATTTAACAAATTTTGCGCTGGCGGCAAAATATAAGTTGCGCCTGGGAACAATGAGCGCACGCGATTTTGGTCAGCAGGTACATGCTTGATGAGTTCTAGAATACGATTATCATGCTCACGTACGAGAAAAAGGTTAGAGTGGCGTCCCATCATTTCAAGCGTGAGCCGGATTTCTTGTACATCGCCTAATTCGTCGCGTGCGTTAACATAAAAATTGATAATACGATCATTGTCAACTTGTTCAATTCGTTGTATTTTAGTACCTTCCAAATAGCGTCGCAAAAACATCACAAAATTTGGTGCGGTTTGTGGATTTTCGTACGGAATATAGGTGATTTGTGCGCGTGCGTAACTTGGATGCGCGCTCAAAAGTAGTGGATAATTCTGCCCGTTGTTACGTACGACAAGGACAATTTCGTTTGAATAGGGTTGATGTACTTTGGTGATACGGCCACCCGTTATCAATGTATTAAGCTCATGAACGATGGCATGAGTGAAGAGTCCATCTAACGGCATTTGATTAGCTCCTGACTAATTTTTTTAAAAGTTGATTTAACAGTTTAAGCCTTGATATATCAACGTTTTATAAAGTTTCTTTTTTAATAAAGATAACTATTAAATACTATTGTTTTCTATATCATTTGTACACTTCATAAATTGTTTAAGAGAGATATCGTTTTGTCTTCTTCTTTGTCACGAAGTGACTTTAGTAAATGAGAATAAACTTGTTGAGTAATAGACACATCAGCACGGCCGAAACGTTCTGTTCTGATAAATATTGAATCACAACGCCTCTAGAAATTAAGTGAGAAGCGTGAAAATGTCGCAATGCATGAAATGTTACATCTTTAATTCCCAACTATTTTATTGTAACATGTAAAAACGTGTTACTCCTTGAGCGTTTGAATTGATAATATAATCATTTTTTTTGTTTTAATATTTTTCAGTATTTTTAAAAGTGTATCGTCAACTTTTATTGTCCTGATACTTTTTTTGTTTTTGGTGCTCTTTCATTGCGAAACTTATCAAGTGACTTAGTTATGGATAATTCTTTATTTTTGTAATCGTAGTACTGCTACTTTACCAAAAACGCAATCCAGTGTGAATTGAAATTATCATTGCAAAAAAACATAGTTTTCTAAATAATGATCATAAGCGTAGTTTTCGAGTTTTGTCATCTCGTCAAACTCTAAAAACTTCATATTGCTATCTTTTCCATCTAAATTAACTGTTTTAACTCGGATGGTGGGTCACGTTTTATCATGCCCTCTGCATAGGCGCCTTTGAGTGATTGAGCAATATGAACACGACGTTTGTTAACCGTTTCTTTGCTGCGATTACTTTCCATAGTCATTTACAAACTTCTGAAAGTCACTCCTATCAAAATCAGCCAATCTCATAGTTGATAAATACTTTTTGATACCATGTTCTGTATTGAAACAAGATAGTGGGAGCAGTATCTGTTTTGAAAATTGAAGCCATAGTAAAGACCTCCTTAAAAAAAGGGGGGCTTATATCTGTTATAATCCAATAGAACGCCCTGTGTGTTCATTTTACCGTTTTTTTAATAACGCTAACTGAAATTGGTTCATATCAGTTTCAACAGGGTAGTATGAATAACTTGCTGAAATTACTTTATATTTTTTTTGAACTTGTTCAGGAATTTTACTTTCAACTTCGTGATTATTCTCTAAATTAATGGATTTTTGCCGCCCCCAATTTAATCCAATGACAACGTAAGTTGCTTCAGAATTGTTGATAATCCTATCTAAATATATTTTTTGTTCTGGATATGCTTTATCTGGTACATTGGTCCTTTCAAAATATTTGAATTTTTCTGACACCTTTATTGGTGTATATCTTTCAACTCCCGCATCAACTATGTTGTAATATACAAGACTTTCTAATTTTGCATCAGAACATTCTCTATTTATTATTTCTCCAAATAGTTTTGGAGCAACTGGATTTTTGCTCCAAATATAAGGTGCTTTAGAAAAAAATGGGTTTTGTATAATCGGGAATAGAGCGAGAAGCAACAAAATCCAAAGATATGATTTATTAATATTGTTTACCAATGCTACTGTGCTAATAATTATGATTAAGATTAGTATTGTATAAATCTGTAAAAAGGAATAAAGTCTTGCTTGGCCAACTAAATATGTGACAATGAATGATATTAGCGAAACTACTAGCAATAGTTCCGCTAATTTTTTTTGTAAACGCCATAATATAAATATGCCTGCTAAAGCTAAACTAAATAGCCAACTGTTAGTTGTAATGGTTTGAAATGAAGTGTTTATAAATGAGATAATTTTTTCGTTGATAGTGGTATTACCACCATATGCCATAATGTTTACTTTAAAATAAACGTTATATAGATTCTTAAGAGCATGGTGGTAAAAAAAATAGAAACAAATAACCGAGCTCATTACAGAAAAAGAGAGGAGCGAATCAACCACAAATTTTATTAAATATTTATAGCGTTGATGGGTTAACAAGAATAAAAAAATAAATATGGATGCACCAATTAAAGGGCCCAATAGCGTAAATTTAATCCAGAATACCATGCCAATTGTTATTCCAAATATCACAGCACGATAAAATTCATTTTTCATTGGCTCAGTGCTGACACTTATTGCGGTTAATATACCTAACAGTGACCATGTAATTGCGAACTCTTCAGGAGAGCCACCAGTTTCAAAAGACTTATCGATCATCATAAAAAATGGTAGAACAGTAGCGATAAAGGGATTTATAGAATTGTTAAAGCATTTCATTAAAATTCGATCTGTTATAAAAAATATGGCTAAAAAGTTAGCGATTTCAATACAAAACAATCCGAAATATCCGTGAGAACTTATCACATTCGCAATTAAATTATAAATAAATAGTATTGGACCTCGCTGCTCAAACATATGTAAATATGGAATATTGCCTGATAACCAACCTCTGCCAATTTCTAGCATGGCATTAGTATCCACCCAAATATTTCCTTTGCTCAATGGACTAGACGGAACTATTATTAAAGAAACCAAGATAAGGAGAAATATAGCGATATATTTTACATAATTACGGTTATAGTTGTTATTTTCAGAAATTAATGGTGTCATGTTAAGGTTATCTTTCTATTTTCAATAACTCAATATTAGCAAACAAATTAATGTTGTGAATATTTTTTTAATGGGAACATAATTTTTTTCGTTATCGGCAAAGTGTAAGACATAGATTGCAGATCCTTTATGGTTGATTTTAGTCAATTACCATTAAAGGCTCTGCAGTTTTTTTATGTAAAGAGTTCGGTTTAATTTTGCAATCTGCCATTTTTAAATATCGACTCTTTCATTGTATCACGTAATGATAAGCGACTTGCTGACATTAAAAAACCACCTGTTGGTGGTTTTGGATTTTAAATTTGTTTAAGGCACTTGCCAGTAGTAACCATCAGGTAAAGGTTGACCCGGTGCAATGATATGAGAATGTCCTTTTCTGGTAGCCCATGTGTAACCATTTTGAATAGCCCACTTAGCGTGATCAGTCGAATTAACATTGGCACCTGAATTATTATCGGTTACAGCAGCTGTCGATTGTGCTTGTTGTGCTGCTGCCGATGAGCTGGCTGCCGCAACAGCCGCTTGCGATGATGCAAGCGCTTCTGAAGAAGTCCGTGACGCAGCTTCACTTGCTGCACGTGATTCATTTTCTGCTGATTCACGTGCAGCAATACTGGATGAAGATTTAATTGACGCACTAACTGCTTTAGAACTCGCTTCCGCTGCTAAATTTTGATAATACGTTGACTGTGATTTAGTATATTTCAGTTTTTTTGAGGATGCTTTTGATGCGATATCATGCATTACCGACGGTGCTATCGCATTTGAATTGGCCCAAGAAGACTTTAGATTTGAAACAGCGAATAAGTATACTTTAAAACGCTGATTCATTTGATAATTTGTTGCATTTTTTAGAACATGCGGATCAATGGCTAAGCTGAATTTGCCATGATTCATAGTTGCCCATGTTTTATTTTTGGTTGATTGTGCAGCGTTAATACCATAGTTAGCATTCTGTTTATCTGCAGTTGTTGCATATATCTTTGTGCCAGTTGGGGCTTTAGAAGTGCCCTTAATTATCCATTTTGCTTTGTCGTCTGTTTTGACACTGGTAATTTTAACTTTATACAGTTTGTGTTTTGTTAAAAAAGTGCTTGCGTCGACATTAGAATTAACTGTATTAAAAGCAGAAAAACTAACAAAAATAGACAGCAAAAAAATGATGATCGGACTTGAATGATGATTCATAGTCCTTGAACTGTTTTGTTTCATCTCAAAAATTCTCCCAAAACTTTTTAACGTGAACGCTTGGCACGTATTCGGGCAATAGTCATTTTGAGATTTAAAATTCTGGATTGTCGTATGAGTCACTTAATCAGTATGTATCCCAAAGCTTAAATGTAATTATACAATTTTAGTACCGTGTACTTCAGAAATACCGAGTATATCAGCAATTTTGTCAGCATTATCGCGTGTTACGCCACCGCCAGGTAAAATGGTCATACCAACCGGTGCATGATCCACAAGAAATTTTAATTGTGGCAAAAGTTCAGTGATAGGCGTTGTTAGGCTGCCGCCATGGGTCAAAATACGCGTAACACCATGTGTAAATAACCAGTTCATAGCTTCTTGTTGTTGGTCTTTGACAATCTCATCAAATGCCATGTGCATAACAACATCTAGCTTGAGGGTATTAGCCGTTTCGATGAGTGTCGACATCATATCCATGTCGAGTGCTCCGTTTCGAACGACACCAAAAGTGACACATTGACCGCCTAAATCTGCAATGATTTGTAGCGTTTCTAGCATTTGATTTAATTCAGTATTGTCGTATGCAAAATCGCCGCCACGAGGACGAACCATAACGACAACCGGAATATTACCAGCAACAGTTAATGTGTCAATGACAGTTCGAGTATCAGGGGTAATACCGCCTAAATCAAGGCGGGCGTTTAATTCAATTCGGTTAGCACCACGTGCAATCATTTCTTGGGCGCGATCAGCAGAGTCAACCGCGGCTTCTTTGATTTTTATAGTCATAGATCCTAAATTAAAGTTATTTCGCAAACAAAAAAACCTGTTCTACAAATAGAACAGGCATCATTGTTACTTCTTATCAACAACTTGCTTGCCGTTATAAACACCAGAAGGTGAGACGCGGTGAGCAACACGGTATTCACCAGTTGTCTGATCCAACAAAATGTTTGGAACATTCAAACCAATGTGTCCGCGGCGATTGCGCTTGTGAGACTTTGAATTCTTGTTTGATGGGGTAGCCATGATAGCACCTCCTTTCGTTTCAATTTATCAACTAGTCAAGTTTACCGAAATTTATAACATTTGTCAATAGTTAAACTCTATTTAATGTCAAGGGTATTTACTTGACATAAGTTACTATAAATTTTAGGTTTTGATAAAGCTTTATTATCGTTATTATATCATACTCCGATCGTTAGTGTAGATACAGCAAGTGAAACCGGCTTTTTGTCACAATAAAGACATTTATAGTCCTTGTGTGTATGCCAAACGATAACGAATTGACGTGTTAAAATATAAGATGTAACAAATTGAGGAGGTGTTCGGATGAAGAAACAAAATTTAATTAGTGTAGGTGCCATTCATATAATTGTGGTTCTTTTCTTTTTGTTTGTTTACCTAACACCCACACATTTTACGTTTTTGATTTGGAACGTGTTTTTGGCACTGCTACCTTTGGATTTTGCTTTGGTCGTGGCATATACTAAGCGCGTAACGCTAGGGACGATTTTTAGTATTTTATGGTTGCTATTCTATCCAAATACGATGTATATGATTACAGATTATATTCATTTACAATACATCGGTATTGGTTTGACAGTCCGTATGCAATATTTCAATTATGCGGTTTTGTCGGCAGGTATCTTTATCGGTGTTGTGTTAGGTATTTTAAGTTTAGAGCTTATTTTTAAACATTATTTTGACAAACGCCACGATGTGTTAGAATTATTCCTTATGGCTGTTTTGTCGATATTATCGGGTGTTGGCATATATATCGGCCGTTTTCTTCGCTTGAATTCTTGGGATGTTTTCACAAGATTACAACATGTTTTAAGTTTAATAGCTGAATCGTTCAGCATGCATATGATTGTTTTTGTCACGTTGTTTGCTGGCGTTCAATTCGCTATTTTGGTCATCAGTCATTATGGCGTTCGTTTAATACAGAACACAGTTGACAAATGATCAATGAGGTAGTAAACTAGTATCTGTTGAACAAGTAGAAGCACCCGCTTCTCGCCAAGTGATAATGTTGCTTGGCAGATACAGTTGTACGTTAAGTACTGCAAGTGTTGAAGTGGGTAAAGATTAAGTTCTTGCCCACTTTTCTTCTTGATTCACAAAATAAATTTGGAGGTGCCAGACAATAGCACGTCAACCACGACAAGTTGATCTAGTCAACGAAAATATCCGCGCACCACGTGTTTTGCTTATCCATGATGGTAAGCAAGAAGAAATGTCAACACGTGATGCCCAACAATTAGCGAATGATGCAGACCTTGATTTGGTATTGGTACAGGCTAAGGCTGAAGTGCCAGTTGCCAAAATCATGGACTGGGGTAAAGCAAAGTTCGAAGCGCAAAAAAAGCAAAAAGAACAACGTAAGAACCAAAAAATTGTTCAAGTTAAAGAAGTTCGTATGTCACCGGTGATTGATTCAGGCGATTTCGAAACACGCAAAAAAGCAGCGATTAAGTTTTTGTCGCAAGGCAACAAGGTTAAGTTGAATTTGCGTTTCCGTGGTCGTATGATTACTCACCAAGACATCGGGCGTGGGGTCTTAGACCGCATGGCTGAAGAACTTGATGACATCGCCAAGGTGGAACAACGTGCCAAAATGGATGGCCGCCAAATGTTTTTGGTCTTGGCACCACGCGATGCCAAGTAAGTAAGGGTTTAGTCGCTTGTTTAATCAAGCATAAACAAAAATCGTAAAGTAGGAGAATTGGTCACATGCCAAAGATGAAGACACACCGCGCATCAGCAAAGCGCTTTAAGAAGACAGCTAACGGTGGCTTGAAGTCAGCTTCAGCTTATACTTCACACCGTTTCCACGGTAAGACAAAGAAGCAACGTCGTCAATTGCGTGGCACACGCATGATGGATTCAACGACTGTTAAGACATACGCTAAGATGTTGAGCACGCTCTAATTTCAAGGTAAGTCTAATTATTTAATTTCTAGGAGGAAATACCCATGCGAGTTAAGGGTGGTACAGTATCACGCGCACGTCGTAAAAAGTTTGTTAAGTTGGCCAAGGGTTACCGTGGACAACGTCGTATTAATTTTAAGGTTGCTAAGCAACAAGTTTACAAGTCATACTTGTATGCATACCGTGATCGTAAGAACACAAAGCGTAACTTCCGTAAGCTATGGATTGCTCGTATCAACGCAGCAGCCCGTATGAACGGTTTGTCATACTCAAAGTTGATGCATGGTTTGACATTGGCCGGTGTTGAATTGAACCGTAAGATGTTAGCTGATCTTGCTGTTTCTGATTTTGACACATTCTCAAAGTTGGCTGAGCAAGCAAAGTCTGCATTGTCATCAGAAAATGTTTTGGTACAAGAACGTACTGCAGCAACAACTGAAACGACTGTAGCCGTACAACGCTAATTTAAAAAACGCAATAAGCGTTTTTTTTTTGACTAAAATTAGAGGTTGACAAAATAAATGATATTTGGTTTAATATTAGTAATAAATAAATGAGAAGATAACATGACAAATCAATTCGCGACAACAAAACAAATTATTATCAGCATTATTATCATTAGTTAGTGATAAGTGCTGAAATTTTTTGCGCCTATCAGACAAAACATGATAGGTAGCTGATTTGATATGTTGAAAGACTAGCTGCTAAAAAAGGTGGCTAGTCTTTTTTATTTTCATCATACAGGGAGAAGAGGGATTGGTATGAATATTCAGATGATTTAGTGAGTTACATCAAGCAAAAACGTATACTATTATGGAGAAAAGAAATGGACGAAAAGAAATTAACGTGGCAAAAGTTGGTATTAGTGGCATCACTAATATTTGGAATGTTTTTTGGAGCAGGAAACTTAATTTTTCCTGTTCAGTTAGGTCAATTATCGGGTGGCAACTGGCTACCAGCAACGGTTGGATTTTTGATTACTGGTACTATTGTGCCATTTTTGGCAATGATGGCGGTGAGTGTCACCAATAGTCAAAGTGTTTACGATATTGCCAAACCAGTCGCACCTTGGTTTGGAACAGTATTTTTAGTTGCTATTCACATGACAATCGGACCTTTTTTTGGAACACCGCGTACAGCAGCAACGGCGTTTTCAATGGGCGTAGCACCATTTGTGCCTGTTAAATATCAAGGATTAGCAATGTTAGTTTTCTCGGCTGTCTTCTTTGGATTGGCTTACTTTCTAACAGTTAAAGAATCAGGCTTATTGAAATGGGTGGGACGATATCTTAATCCGCTATTCTTGGGACTATTGTTATTAGTGTTGGTATTATCGTTAGTTATGCCAATGGGCAACACGCATCAAACGGTATCTGCGGCGTATCAAAGTAATGCCGCTTTTCAGGGGATTTTAGATGGGTATAATACAATGGATGGCATAGCCTTGTTGGCATTAGCTGTTTCAGTTGTATATGCTGTCAAAGGCTTAGGATTCCACAAAAATCAAGTATCGACTGTATTAGCAAAGGCAGGTTTGTTAAGTATCGTCGCGGAAGCGGTGATTTACGCAGCGCTAGTTCTGGTTGGCACTAGTAGTTTGGGATTGTTCAAACCATCAGCAAATGGTGGTGATGCCTTTGCTCAAATCGTTGGTCATTACATGGGTAACTTTGGGACGGCGTTGACTGGCGTTATCGTGACCTTAGCGGTTTTCACTACTGCTATGGGATTGTTCGTCTCCTTCTCACAAGACATGCATCGTGTGTTTCCAAAAGTGAGTTATCTTTGGTGGTTGCGTGTGATTGCGTTTGGATCATTTGTCACAGCTAATGCAGGATTGACTAATATCGTTGCTTGGTCAGTGCCGGTTTTGATGCTATTGTATCCATTCGCTTTAGTGCTCATTTTATTGTCACTTTTCAGCAAATATTTCAAGCACTCAGCGCTAGTGTATCGCGTTGTTGTGGCTGCTGTCACTGTACCTGCTGCCTTAGATGCACTTGCTAGTTCGCCTTTGGTGTCGTTGGGTAGTGTACAGCGTGTTGTGAATGGTTATCACCAGTTTGTACCATTTGCCGCACTTGGATTTGGATGGGTTTTCCCAGCAACAGTTGGTGCGCTTGTTGGTTTGTGTGCCTATGTTGTTACTAGTCGACAAGCCGCTACCGCACTTGATTAGTCACCAAATCATTCTGTGAATGATATTTTTATCCGGATACCGCAATTTTTTGGTATAATTTAAGATAGTAAATTGAATTGGAAGGAAATAATGAATACGGCGTTGTCAGTCGATTCGTTTGTGTTCATTCAAAAACTATCATGGGAAAATTTGTTGAAATGGATCATCCGTTGATCCAACATAAGCTCACAATGATTCGTAACAAAAATGTTGGCACTAAGGATTTTCGAGCATTAGTCGACGAAATTGCAATGTTGATGACTTATGAAGCTAGTCGCGATTTGCAACTCGAAGATGTTGTTGTCGAGACGCCAGTAGCGACAACAACTAAAAAGCAATTGGCAGGTAAAAAGCTAGCAGTCGTGCCAATTCTGCGTGCCGGATTGGGAATGGTTGATGGCATTGTACAATTAATTCCAGCAGCCAAAATTGGTCATATTGGTATGTATCGTGATGAAACAACACTTGAACCGGTGGAATATTTCATTAAATTACCTGAAGATATTGATCAACGTGACGTATTGTTGGTTGATCCTATGTTGGCAACCGGTGGATCAGCTAAGGATGCTATTTCTGCTTTAAAGAAGCGTGGTGCTAAGCATATTAAGTTAATTACATTGGTGTCAGCACCAGAAGGTGTTAAGGCTGTTCAAGATGCACATCCAGATGTTGATATCTATACAGGATCATTAGATGAAGGTCTGAATGAACATGGCTATATTGTTCCAGGTCTAGGGGATGCTGGTGATCGTTTATTCGGTACAATGTAATATTTTTGTTTAATGAAAGTTCACATTTTGTGAACTTTTTTGTCTGTATTGAATATTAAGGTTCATTTTGTGTTATACTATTTTACAATTATGTAACAAACGATAAAAGGGGAGAATTGCTCATGCAAAGGCGTTCAAAAATGCGTCCAAAAAAGCGACATACAGTACGAAATATTATTTTAACGATTATTGGACTATTCGTAGTTGGTGGCGTTGCAACAGGTTCATACGCTTATTATAAAGTTAATAGCACAATTACTAAAATGCAGAAGTCATCAAAGACGACAAAATCTGCGGATAAGATCACGACTAGCAAAAAACCTGTTTCTTATTTGTTATTAGGAACAGATACTGGCGAATTGGGACGCGACTATAAAGGGCGTACAGATACAATGATTGTCATGACCATCAATCCCAAAACTAATGTCACGACAATGACATCAATCCCACGTGATACGTTAGTAACAGTCGGTGGTCAACAAATGAAAATCAATGCTGCCTACGCTTATGGATCGGCTGATTCAGCGGTGTCAGCTGTTGAAAATCTGCTGAATATTGATATCAATGGTGGCTATATCTTGATTAACATGGGTGGTTTGGTAAAAATGGTTGACGCTGTTGGTGGCGTTGATGTCACATCACCACTGACGTTTACCACCGCAGGTGACACAACACAAGCGGATTCAAAAAGCCAATACTCATTTGTTTCCGGCAAGACTTATCACATGGATGGCAATGAAGCGTTAGCATTCTCACGAATGAGACACGAAGATCCTAATGGTGATTATGGTCGTCAAATGAGGCAGCAACTCGTTATCAAGGCTGTCTTGAAGAACTCAGCAAAAGTTGGTACATTATTTAATGACTCACTGCTAACGACAATTTCTAACAATGTTCAAACAGATGTTTCAACAACGTCTATGAAAAATTTGGCGCTTAGCTATCGTAATGCTTTCGGAACGGTCAAGCAGGATCAACTCAAAGGAACGACTCAAACTATTAGTGGGTTGGGTTCAACCGAAGTGATGAGCCAAACAGAGATTGAACGTGTTCATGAGTCTATCTCACAGCAAATGGTACAGTAACAGTAAGCACGCAATTGCGTGCTTTTTATTTGGGGGTGAAATGCTATAATAAAATGGAGTATTAAAAATGGAAAGAAGTCAAAAATGATTCAGTTAAAATCACCACGAGAAATTGAAGCTATGCGTCAATCAGGCGCTATTATTGCTGGTATGCACCTTATGTTGCGCGACTTAATTAAGCCAGGTATCGACACTTGGGAAATTGAAACGAAATCACGCGAGTATATTGAAAGTCATGGTGGCGTGCCACTTCAAATCGGGTTTGAGGGATTCAAGTATGCCACAACAATTAGTATCAATAACGAAGTTGCTCATGGACTGCCTCGTAAAGGGTTGAAGCTCAAAAATGGTGACTTAGTCAAAGTTGATACAGTTGTTGGATTAGATGGCGCTGTGTCAGACTCCGCTTGGTCTTATGCAGTCGGCGAAGTCACACCAGAAATTAAAGACTTGATGGCTGTTACTAAGAAAGCAATGTACTTGGGCATTGACCAAGCCGTTGTTGGCAACCGCATTGGTGACATTGGCAATGCGATTCAACAATATACAGAAGTTGAACATCATTATGGCGATGTGCGTGAGTATATTGGTCATGGTGTTGGACCAACAATGCATGAAGAACCTAATGTACCACATTATGGGACACCGGGTCACGGCGTTCGTTTACGTGAAGGCATGGTGATTACAATCGAACCGATGATTAACATTGGTGGTTGGAAAGTCAATACAGATCATACCGAAGAAGATGGTTGGACTGTTACAACGGCTGATGGTTCATGGTCAGCACAATATGAACATACTTTGGCGATCACAAAAGATGGTCCAAAAATTTTGACCAGTCAAGATCCTGAATTTGATAGTAAATATTTGTAATTTATAAAAAGCACTATGCAACTGTATTTAATGCAGTTGCATAGTGCTTTTTTTGTGAACAAATTAATGATAAAATATGTCTTTTTATTGATAAAAAGTGTTATTATTGATAAAAAGTGTTACTAATGAAGGGGTAATTACCATGATCGATTTACATAGTCACTTATTACCCAACGTTGATGATGGTTCAAAGTCACTTAGAGCGTCGATTCGAATGGCAAAAGCAGCAGTTGATAATGATGTAACGGTCGCGCTTATGACACCCCATCATATGAATGGGCATTATGTGAATCATAAACCAGATGTTATTCGGTTAACTGAAGAATTTCAAAGTCACTTAGATAACAATCATATTCCATTGCAAGTTTTTCCCTCGCAAGAAGTTAGGATAAACGGGGATTTACTTCAAGCTTTAGATAATGATGACATTTTGTTTGCCGATGAGTCTAACCGTTACTTATTGTTAGAGTTTCCTGATGATGATGTGCCTACTTACAGCACAGATATGATTTTTCAAATCATGCAACGTGGTATTACGGTCGAAATTGCTCATCCAGAAAGAATGCTCAGAAGTCAATAAATTGGACTATTTTTATTCAGTTAATTAGGCGACATTTGAGATACGATTGCGATTATAAAAATTGATATACCAACCAATGGCTGCTTGGACTTCAGTTAATGTTTGGTATG